>CAZOCA010000270.1:2883-5385 GCA_964578105.1 uncultured Pararhizobium sp. | reverse complement strand
GCTTGAAGGTGCCTGGACCACAAATCCGATCGCCTGGGACAATAATTACTTCGAAAATCTGTTTGGCTTCGACTGGGAGCAGACCAAAAGCCCGGCAGGCGCTATTCAGTGGACACCAAAAGATGCGTCTGCGGCCGGAACGGTGCCTGACGCACATGATCCTTCCAGATCACATGCACCGGTGATGTTCACGTCGGATCTTGCCCTGAAAGAGGACCCGATCTACGCGAAAATCTCGAAGCGTTTTCATGAAAACCCGGACGCGTTTGCCGATGCGTTTGCACGCGCCTGGTACAAGCTGACACACCGCGATATGGGCCCACGTGATCTGTATCTTGGATCACTTGTTCCTGATGAAGAACTGATCTGGCAGGACCCAATTCCAGAAGTCACCCACGCATTGGTTGATGAGGCGGACGTTGCTGCACTGAAGGAAAAAATCCTGACCACAGGGCTTTCCATCTCTGAGCTTGTGTCTACAGCCTGGGCATCTGCCGCGACATTCCGTGGGTCTGACCGGCGCGGCGGCGCAAATGGTGCGCGCATTCGTCTGGCACCTCAGAAAGACTGGGAAGTCAATCAGCCTGACCAGTTGGCCAAGGTCCTTGGTGTTCTGGAAAGCATTCAGGCCGACTTCAACAATGGACAGTCAAATGGCAAGCAGATATCGCTTGCCGATCTGATTGTTCTGGCCGGCTCTGCGGCAGTTGAAAAAGCGGCAGCCAATGCCGGTCATGCCATTGGTGTTCCGTTTGCACCAGGCCGTGGCGATGCATCACAAGAACAGACCGATGTGGAATCTGTCGACATGCTGGAGCCAACTGCTGATGGTTTCCGCAACTATCTGAAGATGGATTATTCAGTCTCAGCTGAAGAATTGCTCATTGACCGTGCACAATTGTTGACACTGACAGCGCCTGAAATGACGGTTCTGGTTGGTGGCATGCGTTCCCTTAACGCCAATTTCGGGCAGTCGCAGCATGGTGTATTTACAGATACTCCTGAAACTTTGACCAACGATTTCTTCGTCAATCTGCTTGATATGGGCACCGTATGGAGCGGCAAAGACGGGTCGGACAAAGTGTTTGAGGGCCGCGACCGCACATCCGGAGACCTGAAATGGACAGCCACTCGCGTTGATCTGGTGTTCGGTTCGAACTCTCAATTGCGGGCTCTGGCAGAAGTCTACGCACAGGACGATACGAAAGAGACCTTTGTGGAAAATTTCGTCGCGGCCTGGGTGAAAGTAATGAACGCAGACCGGTTTGATCTGGCCTGATTTCTAAACAAGGGCGATGCGCGTTGAACAGAACCGCATCTGCCAGCGTCTAAACTAAATTTACAAAGCGGCGTTCCAAAACATCCGGGGCGCCGCTTTTTTCTTAGCTGTCGTGTTCTGCCAGACTGGATTTCAGATAGTCGAGGAACGTTCTGCGGGCCAATGTGCTGTAATCATCAACCCGATGAACAGAGGCAATTTTAACGTTGGGAAATAGATGAGAGACGTCGCGGGCAACCAACGGCCTGTCCCGTTCTGCGTCAAATGTCGGGGTAGCGACAATGGCGACACCAAGCCCATTGGCAGCATAAGTTTTCATCACATCGGGATTGCTGGTGGTCAGTGCATAATTCGGACTGAGGCCATGCCTGTCGAAAGTTTCGCGCAGGGAAACCGTTGGTGTTTCAAAGGCGATAATCGGTTCGGTGGAGATCATCTCAAGCGTAATTTTCTCCGCACTGAATAAGGCACAATCTGCGGTCCCTATCAGCAAGCGCGTCCATTCCAGAAGGACATCCGTTGCAAGATTTCCACGCGGCTCCGAGCCAATTGGTGCGATCGCAAAATCACATTGTCCAAGGCGCACAGCTTCGACCGCCTTGTCCGATTCCTCCACCTGCATGCGCAGATGCACGTTCGGGTGTTTGAGCGTGAATTTCTTTACCGTTGGCGTGAGCAGATAATGTGCCAGAGTTGGTGTTGTTGCCAGCGATAGTGTCTCGCGTTCCAGCGTGCTGGCTTCCAATCCGATCTTTTCAATACTGCCGATGTCCTGCAGAACACGCTCCGCATGGTGCAGGATCTTTTCACCCTCTGGTGTTAGACCGGACAGGCGTTTTCCGGTTCGAATGAAGATTTTGCGGGTAAGCGTATCTTCCAGTGATTTCAGATGCTTGCTGATGACGGACTGGGATGTATTCAGCTTTTTTGCAGCCTTCGACACATGAAACCCGTGCCTGCTTATTTCGACAATGGCCTGAATCTGGTTCAGTGAAAATCGCATGCTAATAGTCCAAAATAGAATATAATATGATAATTATATATTTGAAATGGAATAAAGCAATTGCCAAGCTGCAAGAGAATTTAGCCGGATGGGGAGTTCGGCAGGTGGGGAAACATGGCAATCGCAACACAACAGGGCAGCGCGTCACAGGAAGGCTTGTCTGGCGTTTCAAACCTTGAGGCGGTGAACAATCCAACCGGGCGTAACGGCCTTATCGGCA
>CAZOCA010000270.1:0-2783 GCA_964578105.1 uncultured Pararhizobium sp. | reverse complement strand
GTTTCAAACCTTGAGGCGGTGAACAATCCAACCGGGCGTAACGGCCTTATCGGCATCGACAAGGTTGGCGACGCCATTTTGTTTTTTGATCCCATCAGCCTTGAGACACAAAAAGTCATTCCCCAGAAAAACCACCATGAACTGGCTGTCACGCCAGATCATAAATTTGCCTTCGTCTCTGAACTGGGCAAATTTTTTGCCGGGAACTTCATCGAATCCGGAGCGCATATCAGCCTGGTTGATCTGGAAGCCCAAACTGTTGTTCGCCGCATACACACATCAAAATTCAAAGGACCACATGCCATGCGCTTTGATGCAAATGGCGATCTTTGGGTCATCTTTGAAGAGACCGGTGAATTAGGTCGGGTTGATACCGGAACTATGGAACTGGCTGAAACCTGCATCATAGGCGCGGCTGGAAAGCGTGCGCCCTTCATTGAAATAACGCCAGATGGCAAACGCATTTATGTCTCATGCAAGCTTGGCAATATTCTGGTTTTTGATATTGCATCAAGACAGGTCGTGGCGGAAATTCAGGTGCCAAAGGGAACCGAAGGCATCGCGATTTCACCCGGCGGTGAACGGCTTTATGCAGCGGAAAACAGCAAGCAGGATCTGCTGGAAATCGACATTGCCACCAACAAGATCATTCGGGTGATTGCATTGAAGGGCGCTGTCCTCAGCAGCCCCAAGACAAGCCGGTTGATCCGGTTGCGTTTCTCACCTGATGGCAAATATCTGGTGAGCACAAATTACGTCTCCGGTGTCATGCATATCCATGACGCGCAAGACCCGGAAGATCATGTCCTGCTGCCAATCGCCAAGGGTCCACAAGGCATTGCCTTTGATCCAGATGGTGAGCACACGCTGATATCAAATCATGATTGCGGGCTGTTTACGCGCGTCCATCTGGCCAGCCAGAAGGCAGTGGCCTGTGTGGCCGCAGGCAAGGGTATCGAGACACTTACATATTTCTAGAACAGAACAGATAATTGGTATAACGGGAGGAAATTGCCATGACATTTTTGAAACTGAGCAGACGCGCCTTTGGTGCTCTGACATTTGGTGGCCTGACATTTAGTGGGTTGGCCATTGGCGCGGTTGGGTTGTCACTGATAGCCATGCCAACGCCTGCAGCGGCTCAATCCTATCCGGAAAAGCCCATCAACATTATTGTGCCAACAGGTCCTGGAAGCCTGGTTGATATTCTGGCGCGCCTTGTTGGCGATGGCATGACCGAAAGCTGGGGCCAGCAGGTCATTGTCAAGAATATTGGCGGTGCTGGCGGCTCTATCGGAGCTGCCAAGATTGCAGAAGCAGAGGCTGATGGCTACACGCTTGGCTTTGTTCCAGCGAACCTCACCACGCACCCATATCTCTACAAGATCAAATATGATGTGCAGGCGGATTTTGATCCGGTGATCCGGGTCGCGGGTGCCTCCATGGTGCATTACGTGAACAATGACCTTGGCATCTCGAGCGTTCAGGAGTTCATCGATTATGCCAAAGCCAATCCCGACAAGGTGACATTTGCAACTGCGGGCCTTGGCAGCGCTGCCAATCTGGCATCGGAGCTGTTCCAGACCAAAACCGGCGTGAGCATGAAAGCCGTTCCTTACAAGAAGCTCAATCTTGGTGTTCTGGATGTAGTCGCCGGTCGGGTTTCCACCGTATTTGTGTCTGCCGCACAGGGCATGCAATTTGTCCGTGATGGCAAGCTAACCGCATTGGGCATCACCGGCCTGACACCCAACCCCGGTGCGCCGGAGTTGAAACCAATCGCGGAGCTGGGCGTTCCCGGATATGAATTCAAATCCTGGTTTGGCTTTATTACACCATCGGGTGTTCCATCGGACATCATTGCCAAGCTGAATGCGGAAGTCGTCCGCCAGACCAAGACTGAGGCATTTCAACAGGCACTTGCAAAGGCCGGTCTGGAACTGATTGCTGGTACGCCTGAAGAATTTGCCGACGTGATTGATGCTGAGCTTGCCAACTGGAAAGGTATTCTTTCCAAATAACCAAGCTGTATTATGGTGCAAAGGCCGGCATTTGGGTGCAGGCCTTTGCTACGGTCTGGACTCAATTGGGAGATTGATTGCAGACCCTGACTTTCACCAACACTGGGGGGCTCGCGGTGAAGTTATTGACCGATAAGGATTTTGGATCGGGTTTGCTGTTCGCCCTGGCTGGCATCATGGGTCTGGTCCTGACATCCAGCTTCGAATTTGGGTCCACTGCGGAACCAGGCCCCGGCTTTTTTCCAATTATCCTGTCCACGCTTCTTATTCTGATTGGCATTGCAGTGGCGCTTGGGGTTTTGCTGCGTGAAGCTGATCCAATTTCGGCAGTTGCGATCCGGCCCTTCTTGTTGATCACCTGCGCAGTCATCGTTTTTGCTGTGTGCATTGAGCGCTTTGGTCTGGTGCCGTCAGTGTTTGTCACTGCCATTGTTGCCAGCTTTGCCAGAGCCAATTATGGCTGGGTTCACCGCATTCTGGCAGCAACTGGCCTTGCCTTTTTCAGCGCGCTTTTGTTCATCGGCGCCTTGAAACTGCCTGTCGCCCTCTGGTCATTTTGAGGGGCATGGCATGGAACTGATCAACAATCTCAGCCTCGGTTTCAGCACCGTTTTAACCGGCCAAAATCTGCTCTTTTCCTTTTTCGGCGTCTTGCTGGGAACGCTTATCGGCGTGCTTCCCGGCCTTGGACCACTGGTGGCCATCGCTGTATTACTGCCCTTCACCTTCGGGCTTGATCCGGTGTCCTCCATGATCATGTTG
>CAZOCA010000269.1:0-5405 GCA_964578105.1 uncultured Pararhizobium sp. | reverse complement strand
CCCGTGCCCAGGTGGGCTCTTCCATGGTTTTCCAACGGCGATAGGCATCCAACCGCCATTCCAGCATCCATTCCGGCTCATCTTTTTTAGCGGAAATGAAACGAACAATGTCTTCACTCAAGCCCTTGGGCGCGAGTTCCATTTCGATATCGGTGACAAATCCATATTTGTACTTGTCGACATCAATCTCTTTGACTTGTTCAATCGTCTCTTGAATTGCTGGCATGTCTTACTCCATCCTTCACAGCTTCAAAGGCTGCAGGTTGTTGCTATTCAGTTGCTGTCAGGCGGCCGTTTCCCGTTGTTTGGGAGATAGGGCTGCCGCCATTTTATTAAAGGCTTCAGTAAATTGTTTTACGTCTTCTTCGGTGGTATTCCAGCCAAGGCTGATACGCATCGCACCATGCGCAATGTCAGGCTCAACACCCATGGCGGTCAGCACATGGCTGAGCCCCACTTTTCCAGATGAACAGGCAGAGCCGGAAGAAACGGCAAATCCCTGCAAATCCAGTGATATGAGCATAGTTTCCGCAGTCAGACCCGGCACAGCAATGCAACTGGTATTCGGCAGACGCGGAGCATCCGATCCAAGCACTACAACACCGTTCAGTCCTTGTTCCATTGCATCCCGCATTGTCGCCAGACGCTCTGACGATGAGGCTTCCTCGGCAATCATCTGTGCAGCCACACCGAAGCCGTGAATTGCTGAAATATTTTCGGTACCCGCCCGTCCAAAGCTTTCCTGCCCGCCACCACGGATCAAAGGCTGAAAAGCATAGGATTCCGTTCGCCGCACGATAGCACCCACACCCTGTGGGCCACCCAACTTATGGGCTGATAGCGTCAGGAAATGCGCGCCAATTTCATTGATATCCACAGACAGTTTTCCAGGACCCTGAATTGCGTCACACAAAAAATAGGATCCCGTGTCGGCGACCAAAGCGCCGATTGCTTCCACGGGCTGTCTGACACCAGTTTCATTATTGGCCAGCATAACCGCCACAAGGATGCACTCATCATCTGACTGGGCTTTGGCGAGGCGGTCCGACAGCCAGACCAAATCGACAATGCCATTTTTGTCGACCGGGATGATCTCAATTTGCTCAGACGCAAAACTTCCACCCTTCAGGACGGAATCATGCTCTGTGGCCGATACCAGAAGACGATCAACCGCACGCGGCTTGCCTTTTTCCAAAAGCTTTGGCTGCAGAACAGTGGCATTTGCCTCAGAACCGCCACCGGTGAAGGTAACACCAGAAGACGTTGCTCCAACCATCTCGGCAACAGATTGCCTGGCACGTTCGATCAGACCCTTGGCTTTGCGACCTTCCTGATAGATTGACGACCCATTTGCGGACAGATCGAGCGCCTCAATGACCGCATGCTTGACCTGCGGACGTAAGGGAGATCCAGCATTGTGGTCGAGATAAATCCGCATGACCGAAAAAAATAGCCTTCTTTGTCAAACAAGCTGTATGTCATTCTTGCCAGCCGGGTGGAAAATGGTGTTTACAAGCGCATCAATGCTGGTGCGCCGCCCGAGCTAGTTTTTAATAGTTCTAAACTACCAAGTAGGACGCACCCGAAACGCTGTCAAGAAGTACGTCGTCTGCGCAACGCGCAAAGACGCCTAGGCACAACCAGTGCACTGCCAAGTGCCCGCAAAGAGGACTGTATTATGCCTGAAGTGATTTTCAACGGACCGGAAGGCCGTCTGGAAGGCCGTTATCAGCCCTCAAAATCCAAGACGGCTCCCATCGCGCTGATTCTACATCCACATCCGCGCTTTGGCGGCACCATGAACAATCAGATCATTTATGAGCTGTATTACATGTACGTAAAACGCGGCTTTACCGTGTTACGTTTCAATTTTCGTGGCGTGGGCCGCAGTCAGGGTACATTTGACCACGGTGCCGGTGAACTATCAGATGCGGCAGCGGCATTGGATTGGGTGCAGACTTTCCATCCTGATTCGCGCGGTTGCTGGATCGCTGGATTTTCGTTCGGCGCATGGATCGGTATGCAGCTGTTGATGCGCCGCCCCGAAGTTGAAGGCTTCATTTCCGTTGCTCCGCCGGCAAACCTGTATGATTTCTCATTCCTGGCACCCTGTCCTGCTTCAGGCCTGATGGTCCATGGAGATGCTGACAAGGTTGTACCCATGAAGGACGTTCAGTTACTTGTAGACAAGCTGAAAGCCCAAAAGGGCATCACCATTGATCACGAGACACTGCCTGGAGCCAATCACTTCTTTGCGGATCAAACGGACACATTGCTCGAGCTGTGCGGCAATTATGTCGACAAGCGCCTTGAGGTCCTCGGCAAGGTAGAGATGTAGGCTTGCATCCAGCTTTCTTTACGCAGACCCGCTTTGTAACCAAAAGCGGGTCTGCGTTTTAGGCCAAATGAGCCTGCAATCTACGCCGCTGAAACGCGATCGCGATAGAGACCTACAACCAGCTCCAGACTGTAGACGGGAGTGGCGAAACTCCTATAACAGATGTTCATTCCAATAGTTCCTGAAACCGGCGTGGATCGAACCAGCCAGTCTCAAGAATTCAGAGCGAATGAACAACCTACTTAGAAATCAAACTTAGGATCCCTTGGGTTTACTGCGTTTTACCGGCGCAGTGCCAGAACGGGTTGCGTCTGAAGACTTCGCAAAACGCGGTTTGGCTGGACGGGCATCTTTGTCCGCACCACCTCTGCCAGCCTTACCGGCAGACGGTTTTCCAGGCTTCTTGGATTTGCCGTATCTCGGTTTTCCACCGATAGAGTCAGAGCCACCAGCACGCGCGCCCGCGCGCTCTGCTCGCTCAACAGGCTTACCCTGCTTGTTGAAAATTGGCCTGTCGCTGCGTTCCGCAGGACCATCCGACGCCGGTGACGGGCGGTCAGATTTTGGAACAGCAGCCGCGTCCATTGGAGAATACGCCGATTTCTTTGCAAAGCTGCGCTTGGGCTTTTCACGCTTGTCACCACGATCATCTTTGCTCCAATTACCGCTTTTGCTGGCTGGCTTGGATGAACGCGGACGATCAGACTCTTCGGAGCGAAACCGCTCTGGTTTCGCTCTTGGTGCTGCTGGCTTGCTGGAAGATGGGTGTTCGTGTTGGCGTTGCCCTTCCGCTGGCGCGTCGCGCTTGCCCTCAAACTTTGGCTTTGCGTGCTCCTTGAAACCCTCCGACCGATTGGGTCGTTCGCGCTTTGCGGCCCCATACGGCTTTTTCTTGTCACCAAAACTCTTCTTTTTATCACCATAAGACTTGCCGGCATTCGATTTGCCGCGCGGTGAACTGGTCAAATCAGGCACACCATCCAGCCGTCGGGCTTTAACCTTGCGGTCTTTTGGGTCCAGAATATTGTCTGGCCCAATGGCTTCCATAAATTTATCAGCATGGCCTGCATCAAGCTGAACGAACGTCTCGTCATCCTTGATCTTGATGGCACCAATTTGCTTGTTGGTAATGTTACCGGCCTCGCACAGGACCGGTATCAGCCAGCGCGGTTCTGCATTTTGTCGATAGCCGACATCGAGAGACAGCCAGACACTGGCGCCAAATTCATCGCGCTGTTTTTTCGGCGGCTCAGAAGCCGAAATTTCCTGCAGCTCTTCAGGCGCAGATTGGCCAGCTCTGTAAAGGCGAACAAAGGCGGCAGCAATTTGCTCCGGCCCGTGCTGCGCCAGCAACTCATTGGCGAAAGTTTGCTCATCTTCCTGTACCGGCTCACTAAGAGCTGGATCAGCCAGAAGCCGCTCATCATCCCGCCGCATCACATCATCGGCAGATGGCGGCGATGCCCAGTTCGCAGTCAGCTTGGCACCACCCAGAAGGCGTTCAGCACGCTTGCGGCCGTTCTTAGGAACAATAAGCGCACTGACACCCTTCCGGCCAGCCCTGCCCGTCCGGCCGCTTCTATGCAGCAGTATTTCCGGATTTGTCGGCAGATCGGCATGGATGACCAGTTCCAGATTTGGCAGATCAATCCCGCGTGCAGCCACATCGGTGGCCACACAGACCCGTGCGCGACCATTGCGCATGGCCTGCAAGGCATGCGTCCGCTCGTTCTGGCTCAACTCTCCGGACAGGGCGACAACAGAGAAGCCGCGATTGTTCAGCCGCGCAGTCATATGATTGACGGTCGCACGTGTGTTGCAGAACACCAGCGCATTCTTCGCTTCGTAAAAACGCAGAATGTTGATGATGGCATTTTCTTTTTCATTATGCGCAACCGGCAGTGCACGATATTCAATATCGACATGCTGCTTTTGTTCTTCAGATGTGGATACTCGGATAGCGTCGCGCTGATATTTCTTTGCCAAATTCGCGATTGTGCGCGGAACCGTTGCCGAAAACATCAATGTTCGGCGATCGTCAGGTGTCGAATCAAGAATGAATTCCAGATCATCGCGAAATCCCAGATCAAGCATCTCGTCTGCTTCATCCAGAACCACCGCTTTCATCTGCGATGTATCGAGAGAGTTTCGGGTGATATGGTCACGCAGACGCCCTGGCGTGCCCACAACGATATGAGCGCCACGCGCCAAAGTCCGGCGTTCGGTCCGCATGTCCATGCCGCCAACACAGGACGCGATAATGGCGCCAGTCTCGGCATACAGCCATTCAAGCTCACGCTTGACCTGCAGTGCTAACTCACGTGTTGGGGCAACGGCGAGCGCCAATGGCGCATCAGATGGCCCAAATCGTTCTTTGTTTCCCAACAGAGTAGGTGCAATCGCAATTCCGAACGCAACAGTCTTACCAGACCCGGTCTGGGCCGACACCAGAGCATCCGCTCCGTCCATTTGCGGTTCAAGCACCGCCTTTTGAACAGGTGTCAATTCATTATAGCCGCGCTTGTTCAGCGCCTCAGCAAGCGCCGGAACGATGCCTTCGAACTCAGTCATGATGTAACTTTCGGAACGTGGGTTTCTTGCGTTTCCCGATGTTTAGTCCATCTTTGGAACCGCATGCCAGCGTCGCTTATTCGAGCTGGAAGAAAAAATAATTGCTGCTGTCTACTTTGCGGATAGGCACTTGTCCAGAGAAACCGGCTGGTTGCAGCCACTTAAATCTGTTCAGGAGCCATGCGGATATGCGATCTCACCACCGAGCATCGGTTCCGGCACCGATGTCGTGCCGGGAAATGAAATCGGTAGCCCCCGCAAATGACGTGCCGCAAGATATGCAAAGGCATTGGCTTCGATGAAAACATCATCCCAGCCCAGATCAGAAGCGATCTGGAGTTTGACGGGTGTCAGTGCCTGCAAAAGCTTCATCATGACCGGGTTTTTGACGCCTCCACCGGAGACGATGATTGTCTGGGGCGCATCTGGATACCAACGCTGCGCTCTGTGAATGGCATCTGCTGTAAACGCAGTGAGCGTCGCCATGCGGTCTTCA
>CAZOCA010000268.1:0-5420 GCA_964578105.1 uncultured Pararhizobium sp. | reverse complement strand
CTTGAGAGCCGGATTGAATTCGGCAACCATTCTGACAGTCTTGCCTTGTGGCATCACCGGATCAACATCCCGATCCCAACCCTTGAACAGACGGCCTTCTATTTTCTGAGGCTTTACCTGAATGCTCTGATTCACCGTCTTGCCGTAGACAGTGCCCCCTTCAAAAAAATTCTCAAATTTCAGGGTGGCAAATACATAACATTCCGGTGGCGCTTCGCCCCAGGGCAATCCCACATCGGTACGCCGGGTTACTTCGATTTCTGCAGTGGGCAGAACATAGCGGGTTCCCGGAGCCGGACGCACAAGAAGATTGGGATCGAGACACATTGGCTCACGCCCATGTTTGTGGGCTTCCGTCGGGTCTACACAGGCAGTTCTGTCTGGTCGGCGCTTGAGCTCGTCCGCAGCTTTTTCCATCCCAATTCTGAATGCATCTTCGCAAGGGCCAAAGCACGGAACACCCGTCTGAGCCTCAAACTCATCCATCGCTAACTCAACGGCGTAATCGACGCCCTGATCGACAAGTTCATTGTAACTGGGGATTGTCGGAGGAAGACCCAGAGCCACCATTCCGGCATTGACCGCCACTCGTGCCCCCGTGTTGCAGGTATCTTCTGCACCTTTGACGCCGACTTCGGAAACAAGGGCCGCGAACGCTTTGCACTGCTGCCCCAACGGAGTTGCATACAGGACAACTTCAACAGCCAAATCGACCAGATCGTCATATCGATCCCCAACCCAATCCCAGGCGTCAAAAACAAACTCTACAAAATCGTCAAAGCTGTCGACCTTGCCGCTGTCCCCGCGCCACGGTTTGGGGCAAAGTTCAGAGCCGATGGGCCAGGCATCCTTAAATGGCTGCGTCCAGTAAGTTGGATGTTCCACCACCACCACACAGCCCCAGCGGCCCTTATCGAAATCCGGCGGCGTGAAGGATTTTATACGAATTTGGAAATAGGGATCATGTTTTGTATCATCACCATCGACGGGCAAGTAAGACAGATCGAGTTCCTGGGGCGGCGCTTCCTGTCCATAAAAAATCTGTATGACGTTTGATGGCTGCCCGACACTCTGGCCATTTATAAGTCCACTGAACGGAATGATCCGGACGTAAAACGCGTTTGGCGGTGTTGTAATTCCTGCTTCTTGCTCGACGGCGCCAAAATCTATCGCGAAGTTACCGCTATTGTCCTTGGGGTCAGCAACGACCGAATATTTGATCAACCCATCGAACTGATTGTCTTCTGGACCACCCGTGAAGGCTGGGAAAGGCTTTGTTGAGACTTGCCAGACAGCGATCGTTGCATTTGGAACGCTATCGATCGACCACTGGAATTTCCGAACCTTGTTTACAGCTTCCGGATCAAGACTGGCAGGGGACGTGACCGGGAATTGGCAATTATCGCCGCCAAGAATGCAATAAGTCAGCAAGGCTCCTGTGGGCAGGTTCTTCTTTAGTTTGAGCGGAATCAGTACGAATTTGTCCGGCGATTCAAACCTTTTCGCATCTGCTGTCTCTTCATCTACCGTACTTGGCCGTGGCACGGGGACAGGCGCAACAACTGGCTGCTTTGCAGTTTCAGGCCTTGGTTTTTTCTTCTTTTGAGGTGGCTGGCTGGGCTTTTTCGGAACGGGCTTGGTTTCCGCTTTTTTCTTCGGCGCAGGCGCAGGCTTGGCTGGCAATTCCGGGATCTGAGGGACTGGTGTTCTGACAACCTCATCCTTCAGGCAAATAATGGATCCAAACCCCCTGCATTGTGTGCCATTGCAGAGCATTCCGTCGCCAAAGATCAGGCTTTGAATTCCGCGTGCCCCCATCCGTGGATCAGGCACATGACCGATTGAGCGGCTGAATCCCATTTCCCGGCAAAACAAATCTGCCGCGGGCTTTCCACACTCCCGGCCATTGTGTTTGCACAGATCCACGCGCACGCCACGCACTGTCGGCTCCATGAACTCGGTCGATTGAGCGTGTGCAGCGCCAAGCAACACCAAAATGACAAGACCGGCGCTCGCCAGTGAAGACAGTAAATTGTTACGCATGTTCACCCATTTCCGACAAGCCGGGGCAGTTACCCCAACCTGTCCATAGTTGCCTTGGAAGCAACGAAGGTTCGAACCCCAAGGCCCTGTCGTTAAATGCGAATAAGCAAAAACTAACCAGAATCTGGACGGCCGTTACGTATGATTGACGACTTGCGTGCTGTATTTGCAGTGGATCTGCAGCGCCAAACTGTGGGATTCAGTACCACAAAATGGGTGTTATTTCCATTGTGCCCTGATTGCATCGCTCAGTAGCCTGAAGACTTTGCTTCATCTAAGCCCCGGTTTTTCATGACTGGCGCTGGCGGAACACTTGGTTGGTGCGTCAGGTGTCATGCGCTTATCAGACGTCAGATTTTCTTTGGCGCAATTGCTTCCGGCGGCCTGGTCATCTGACGTTCCCGGAGTAATTTGAACCAATTGGAGCCAAACGGGCCCAGTCATGATGTTGCGCAATCTGCAATGCGCGCCACAGTTTCATGGCCCAGAGAAACTGAAGCGCGAGCCTGATTGAATTCTCAAACCATTCTAACAGTTTTGCCCTGTTGCATCACTGGATCCACATTCCGATTCCAGTGATTTGATCAAATAACAATAGGAATTTGACTTTTATCTTGATTAACTTTCGCAAACGAGTCACGATTTGATCAAATCTTAAAGGGTGGGATCATGAAACCACGTGCCGATATTGCTCAGAAAATCCGAACGGACATTGTCGCCGGACAATTGCCATTTGGGTCGCGGCTAACGATTGACCAGCTGGCATTGCGATATGAAACAAGTCACATGCCGGTTCGAGAAGCGCTGCGGCAGCTGTCTGGCGAGGGGCTAATCGTCACTGAACCCAATCGTGGCGCGCGGGTCAGAGCGATCAATGAGAGTTTCATCACTGAATTGATGGATCTCCGCTCGGGCATAGAAGCACAGCTGGCCAAGCGCGCAGCCGAACGCGCTACAGAGCTTCAAATTCGTCAACTCGAAGCAATTGAAAACAGATTTGAAAACGCGATTGCGCAAGAAGATTACGAGTCCGCCCTCGTCGTAAATAAGGAATTTCACAACTTTATCAATTCAATTGGGGCGAGTTCCTATCCAATCGATATCATTAAAGGCCATTGGTTGCTGCTAGCGGCCCTATGGCACCGTTACGGGTATGGCCCGGAAAGATTTGCCGGCGTGGAGAATGATCACCGTCACTTGATCATGGCTCTCGAGGCTCACGACACTCATGCTGCAGAATTGATTACAGGCGCGCATGTGATGAAATCAAAGCAGCAATTGTTGCTGCAAATTCGCAAAACGAAACAACTGGAGCAAGAGCGCAAAAACGAACAGCCTAACACGCACGAGCAGTCTGCATGACCTGCACGATATCTCAATTTGAAGTATCATGCCTTCAGATCACTCCCAAGACATCATGGATATTTGTGTCCTTGAGAACGCAAGGAGAGATTACGGGTATCGGCGAAGCGACGCTCAATAGTCAGGACGCTGAAGTTGTAGCAGCTGGGGAAACGCATCAAGGATTGGTGTTGGGTGCTGATGCAAATTCCCCTGACACACTTTTCCAAACCCTTCCATTTTCAACACTTCCGGAAGCGGCTTTTTCGTCTGCGGTCATGCAAGCAATCTGGGACATTGCAGGTCGGAAAACCGGCAAGCCAACAAGCGCGGTTTTGGGCGATCCTCTTCGGACCAAAATTCCTGTCTATGCCAATATCAACCGCCGCACATTGGATCGTACGCCAGAAGGATTTGCGAACAGTGCTTCAGATGCAATCAGTGCTGGATTTACTGCAATCAAGATCGCGCCTTTTGACGGTTTGGATCCTGAGAAATCGAAGATAGAGACCATCAAATTCATTGATGAGGGTGTCGCTCGTGTTGATGCCGTTCGACGGGCGATCGGTTCTGATGCAAGGCTGATGTTGGATTGTCACTGGCGTTTCAATGAGATGAGCGCCCAACAAGCCACCGCTGAACTGGCCCAGTTTGCCCCTTACTGGATTGAATGTCCCATCGACGAAACAGTCGATAACATTCCGACACTTCTAAAACTCAGATCAACCGCAAACAGTCACGGCATTCGGCTGGCTGGATGCGAAACAATGATCAAGTGTGAAGGCTTCAAACCATATTTGGTAGCTGGAGCTTACGACGTAATGATGCCGGATATCCAATATGCTGGCGGACCATGCGAGATGTTGCGGATTGCTGAATTGTTCGAACTCTTTTCAGTAGAATTTTCTCCGCACAATCCTACCGGCCCGATAGCACATGCGGCCGTGCTCCAAATATGCGCCAATGTTTCGAAAGATGTTTTTCTCGAGACCCAGTTTGATGAAAGCCCCCTCTTTTATGAGTTGGCCAGCAGAGCAATAGAGCCAATTTCAAACGGCTGGGCTCTTGTTCCACAGACACCGGGAATTGGCGTTGAGCTCAATCAGACATTGGCAAATGAACTCAACAAAACCGGATATTGGTCATCCGAAAAATCAGATCGGGAAAGCACCTGATCATACGCACGTGCCATGGCCGACGCCAAAATTGTCGGTCTACATCTCGGCCATCTAATGGCCGCAATCGCGAAAGGGAGGAATATCATGCTTCGCACAACACTCGCAGCCATGGCGGCTGCCACAATGCTTTTCTCAACTCCAATTGGAGCACTGGCAGAAAGCTATCCTGACAAACCAATCAAAGTCATTGTTCCAAATGGCGCAGGGGGATCGACAGACATAACGTCTCGCCTGGTTGCAAAGGAATTCTCGGCAAAACTGGGTCAAAATCTGGCGATCGTGAATATGGGTGGTGGCGGCACCGCCATCGGCGCAATGGAAGCTGCAAAATCAGCTCCCGATGGATACACCCTGTTGTCTACGCATGAGGCGTTCTTGACGTCTTCTGCTCTTGGTGTGAACACTTTGGGTCCCAAAAGCGTAAAGCCAATTGCCCAAGTCGCCAAAGAAGTCATTGTTCTGACCGTTCCTAAAGGTTCGGCGATAACAAGCCTTGCAGATTTCTATGAAGCGGCAATGGAAGGTCATTCGGACGCAAATCTCAATCTTGGCGTGAGCCCCGGTGCAGCCAATCATTTCTTCTTCCTGAACGTATTGTCGCCCATCGATCACGATGTGACGTTCATCCCAACAGGCGGCGGTGCAAAAACGCTCAAAGCTCTTCTGGGCGGCACAATTGATGCCGGAGTATTTGCGGTATCTGAGTCAATTCAGGCAATTCGCAGTGGCGATATTGTGCCAATTGCGCTTTTTGACAACAACCGCCACGCTGATTTGCCTGATACAAGAACAGCCAGCGAACAAGGCCATGATGTAAGCGTCGGTCTGCATTATGTTTGGTATGCGCCAGCAGAAACA
>CAZOCA010000267.1:1990-5433 GCA_964578105.1 uncultured Pararhizobium sp. | reverse complement strand
TTCTAATGGCGATATAGTTTCTGGTGCCGACTTTGCCGGTGCTGCGGCGGTATCCCATAAAGGTATCGCGCGCGCTCTCCGCTACGGGTTCAACCGCCCGCAGATCCGTCGAAAATTCATAGTCAGCCTGTGTATTGCGGAATTCGATGTTCTGGGTATGCACATGCGTACCTGCCGGAATATCCTCTGACGCGTAGCCAATGATCTGATTGTATTTTCGAACCGCCTCGCCTGACTTAATGGGAGCCGTAGCCACCTTGTGCCCGCGTGGCACCAAAGACCGGGTTTCGGTGTTTTCGATCCCTTGACCAGCCTCCGTTGGCTTGGTGACGGTGACCACATTATCTGCGGCGTCGAGGCGGATAAAATCCGACATAGTAAATTCCTTAGGCGCAACGAGGCGCTTCAGACGCCCCGTGTTTCGTGGTGTTTGGAGTTGCTGCGTTTATGACCCGCAAGCATGTTTCCTGACTTAAGCAATCCGCTGACCGCGATCCGATTTCCTGCGAGCCATAATGGCTTGTGGCAAAAACAGGTCCGTATGGCCAACAGACTGGCATACCAGTTTTATTGCACTGGGCGGCAAATGACCATCGTAAAGATGCGATCGCCTGGTAAGAAATCTATGAACCCCAAGAACGGCGCTATCCGTTCTAAATTGTCTTCTCTTTCTTACGTCCCTGGCTGTTCTTCAGAGATGTAGATTTTGATGATTTGATCAAAACTGGTTTCTGCTGTGAAACCAAGTGCCAAGGCGCGTTCCGGAGCGAAATCCTGAGCCCAGGTTTTCACGATGTTCATAATTGCATCATTGGGTTCACGGCGGATCAGCTTGGTTGCATCAGAACCAGCGAGACCGCGAAGTGCGTCAATTTGTTCCGCCACGGTGCAGGATACGCCGGGCATGTTCAATGCACGGCGTGCGCCCAATGATGTTGTATCCATATTGACTGCATGAACCAGAAACCCAACTGCAGAGCGTGGTGAGGCATGCCAGTGACGCACAGTGTCCGGCACGGGTAAAATGGCTTCCTGTCCGTTCAAGGGCTCGCGAATGATACCGGAAAAGAAGGAAGATGCCGCCAGATTCGGCTTGCCCGGACGCACACAAATGGTCGGCAGGCGGATTGAAACACCGTCAATGAAGCCTTTGCGGCTGTAATCATTGACCAGCAATTCCGTCATCGCCTTTTGAGCACCATAGGAGGTTTGCGGTGCCGTCAGAAATTCATCAGTGATCTTGTCTGGAAATGGTGCGCCGAAGACTGCGATTGAGGAGGTGAAAACGAATTTGGGACAATAGGCCAGTTCGCTGGCCTCGGTTTCTTCTCGCAACGCTTCCAGCAACCACCAAGTGCCACGTGCATTTATGTCCCAGCCCTTGACGAAATTCTGCTCTGCTTCGCCAGACACAATAGCCGCCAGATGAAAAATGATATCCGGCTTCAACCCGGCCAATTTCCTGGCTTCGTTGGGATCGGCAAGATTGCCAACCAGTCCTGTCACCGTGAAAGACGCCTCGGGTATTGCTGCTGCTACAACATCATGAAGGATCAGTTCGCTGATTGTGCCCGCGGCCAAACCATCGGCGACCAGGCGGCCGACAAGTTTCTGACCTACCATTCCGGCGCCGCCCAATATCAAAACTCTCAAACTACCAACTCTCCCTGTGATGTTGTGTTGCTTCCGACCAGATTACTGCGGATTGACCGGCAGTGTGGCGCAGTCCTTACATGTTCCACGCAGTTCAACAATGGACTGTTTCAAGGCAAAACGATAATCATCGGCCACCTCTTTAAGATTTAAGGTGAGCCGTTCATCTGCAACTTCATCAACCAGCCCACAATCATCACAGATCGCAAACGCAACTGTTGTGTGATCAGAGCATGTGGGATGGCTGCAGGCGACAAACGCGTTGAGCGATTCCAGACGATGGACCAAACCCAGATCGATTAATTTCTCCAGAGCCCGGTAAATCTGCAAAGGCGCGCGCAATCCGTCGGCGCGCAGTCTATCCAGCAAGGTATAGGCGCTTTGGGGCTCTTCTGTTCCGGTCAGGGCTCCAAACACCAGTTCCTGATTCTTGGTTAGAGGCTTTTCAATTGATCCAATTTGATTCATTTCAGCAACCCTTCCCTTGTTTCAGAGCGTTTTGTAAGCCTGCGGATACCAGATGACAGGCTGAGAATAAACAATACCATAGCGGCAACGACAATAGAGGGTCCCGATGGCGTGTCCCAACGCAGAGACCCTGACAGACCCCCAATCACGGCCACCGCTCCGATCAATGCAGACAGAACAGCCATTTGTTCAGGGCCTGCTGCAAACCTGCGCGCTGTTGCTGCAGGCACAATCAGCAAAGCTGTAATCAGCAACACGCCAACAATTTTCATCGCTATCGCAATGACCATCGCCATCAGGAGCATGAAAACAATATTGGCAATGTCAGGGCGCATCCCCTCAGCTTCTGCCAATTCGGGACTTACAGTTGCAGCAAACAGGCGTCGCCAAATTGCCATCAGAACCAAAAGAACGGCTAACCCACCGCCATAAATCAGCCCGATATCCCCCTTGGAAACCGATAGAATATCGCCAAACAACAGTCCCATCAGATCAAAGCGTACCGATCCCATAAAGGCGAGCACAACAAGGCCAAGTGCCAAGGCTGAGTGCGACAGCAGCCCCAGCAATGCATCTGATGACAGGCTTGCCCTTTTTTGGAGCAGCAACAGCAATATGGCCACCGTAGCTGACACGAAGAACACGGTTGCCGTGACATTGACCTCCAGCAAAAACGCCAATGCGACCCCTAACAAGGCGGCATGGGCCAGAGTATCGCCAAAATAGGCCAGACGTCGCCACACGATAAAACAGCCCAGCGGGCCGGCAATCAGAGCCACCCCAATTCCAGCGATCAAAGCGCGCACAAAAAAATCATCAAGCATGTGACGTATCATCCATTGTCTTAGGCTGATCCGCATCATGATCGTGATGACCATCATCCGGGTGGCAATGCTCAGTCACTGTACCGTCAGCATGCCGCACAGTGCCATCAGGCAGATGGGTATGGTCATGATGATGTTGATAGACCGCAAGGCCCGATGATGCACGCGCACCAAACAGTTTCAGATATTCCGGACTTTCCGCGACGGCACTTGGAGTGCCCTTGCAACAGACATGGCCATTCAGGCAAATGACCTGGTCGGTGGCGGCCATCACCACGTGAAGATCATGGGAAATCAGCAAGATGCCACAGCCTAATTCGTTGCGGATGCTTGAAATCAATTCATAGAGTGCCAGCTCGCCGGTAAAATCGACACCTTGCACCGGTTCATCCAGCACCAGCAGATCCGGCTTGCGGGCAATGGCGCGGGCCAGCATGGCGCGCTGAAACTCTCCACACGATAGATGACGCACCTCGGCAGCAGCCAGATGGGCAATGC
>CAZOCA010000267.1:0-1980 GCA_964578105.1 uncultured Pararhizobium sp. | reverse complement strand
CCTTTGCAATATCAGAATCACTGAGGCGGGTTGTCAGTGTCATCAACCGGCGCACCGTCAGTGGTAAAGTCCAGTCAATATGTAGCTTTTGTGGGACATAACCAACGCAAAGGCCTTGTAGCCGCGTCACGTTGCCCTCACTCGGCTTTTGCAAGCCGAGGACCATTTTGGCTGTTGTGGATTTGCCAGACCCGTTGGGTCCGATCAAGGTCACAATCTCACTGCGCTGAATGTCAAATTCAATGCCGCGAACCAGCCATTTGCCGTCGCGATACACGCCAGCATTGCTAAGAGATGCAATTGGATTTTGCGAAGTTGTCACTTTTGACAGGCCACCGGATAAGTGCGACAGGGTCGCGTCTTATCACATACGTTATAATATTACGCAAGAAAGAGCGTTTGGTGGCCTGTTGACAATGGCAGCTTCAACCCTGCTTCCATGGGCCGTGATGGCTGCCTTCTGAATCCAGCCGCTCGAAGGAGTGTGCACCAAAGAAATCGCGTTGACCTTGAATCATATTTGCGGTCGATCGGCCCGTCCGCATCATGTCGAAGTAGGACAACGCGTTGCTCAGCGCAGGCAGCGGCAATCCATGCAAGGCGCCTGCGGCGACGACACGTCTCAGGCTGCCTTCGGTCTCGGCCAGTTTCTGCGAGAAATAAGGTGCAAACATCAGGTTCTGATCGGCGTTTTCGGTCAGAGCATCCGCCATGTCGTTCAACATCGTGGAGCGGATGATACAGCCTTCACGCCACACCCGTGCAACATCTGGCAAGGGCAGTGACCAATTGAAGTTTTCAGATGCTGTGCGCAGCAGTTGGAACCCCTGCGCATAACAGACAATCTTGCCGGCAATCAGTGCCATTTCCAACGACTCAGTGGAAAGTGCCTCTGTGCTCAGGCTTTTCGGTGCAGCGCCAAAGATGGCTTCCCCGGCTTTGCGCTCTTCCAATCTGGAAGACAGGTTACGCGCAGCAACGGCTGCATCAATGGCAGTGATGGGTGCGCCCAGATGCTGAGCTTCGATTACGGTCCAGCGACCAGTGCCTTTCTGTCCGGCCTTGTCGAGAATAATATCCAGAATGGGACCACCGGATTTCGCATCATTGGCTTTGGCAACAGCTGCGGAAATCTCGATCAGATAGGATTTCAAAGTGCCTGCATTCCACGTGTCGAAAACATCGCCGACTTTCGCCGCGTCCATTCCGAAACCATCGCGCATGATGCCATAGACTTCGGCAATCATCTGCATGTCCGCATATTCAATACCGTTATGGACGGCCTTGACGAAATGACCAGCGCCGCCCTCACCCAACCATGTGGCACAAGGGGTGCTCTCATATTTTGCAGAAATTGCTTCCAGAATATGGGCGACGCGATCCCATGCCGGCTTTGGGCCGCCGCCCATGATAGACGGGCCGTGACGCGCGCCTTCTTCTCCGCCGGACACACCAATTCCGATAAAGGGCACGCCTGCTTCTTTAGCATCTGCAGCGCGCTTGTTGGTGTCGTGGAAATTTGCATTGCCTGCGTCGATGATCAGATCATCCTTGTCCAGCAAGGGGCGCAAAGCAGCGATTTGCTGATCAACTGCATCACCAGCCGGGACCATCAGAATAATGGCGCGGGGTGCCTTTATGGCCGCAACGAACTGCTCAAGTGTTTCGGTTGGAACAACGCGCTCGGAGAGATCACCTGCATTGGCGTAGAACTCATCTGTCTTGGATGTCGTCCGGTTGAAGACCGCTATCGGGAATCCCTTCTCAGCAATGTTCAGAGCAAGACTGGCTCCCATTGTGCCAAGGCCAATCAGGCCGATTTCCGCGCTATTTGAATCACTTGTGGTCATAAATGTCTCTATTGGTTTAACTAGGAGCTCGAACGAGTTGGAAGGGTCTTGTATAACAGTTCCAGTCATTCCTCAATCGGGCTGACTTGAATTCCTATGCCAATCAACAACGTGGTCTTAAGCGGGAACA
>CAZOCA010000266.1:0-5435 GCA_964578105.1 uncultured Pararhizobium sp. | reverse complement strand
GCTCATTCCAAGCTGCATCACCACGCCGCGCGGACGCATGGCCGCCATGCCAGCCGCCAACGCAGGGGCAGCGCCTGAACATTCAAACAACACATCAAAATAACCCTTATCCGGCTCATAGGCAGCCAAAGCATCAGGTGCTGTCACCACATTGATGGTCCGGTCCGCACCAACTTTGGTGGCATAGGCAAGAGCCTGGTCTGACAGATCGGTCACCACAATTTCGGCCGCACCCGCAGCCCGCGCCGCCAGAATGCTAAGCGTTCCAATGGGCCCGCTTCCGGTAATCAGAACCTTCTTGCCCAGCATTTCCCCTGCGCGCCGTGCAGCGTGAAGCGTCACCGACAAAGGCTCTGCAATAGCAGCTTCACCGGCAGTCAGGCCATTGGCCTTCACACATTGGCTGGCATCTGCAATCAGGCTTTCCTGAAAAGCACCCTGAATATGCGGGAACGGCATTGCTGAGCCATAAAACCGCATATTGAGGCAATGATTGCGCAAACCTTGCGCACAATATTTGCAACTCCCGCACGGGCGTGATGGAGAAATCGCCACAAGATCACCAACTTCAAGCCCCTCTACCCCGTCGCCCAAAGCGCGAATATAGCCAGACACTTCATGACCCAGAATCATCGGTTCCTTGATGGTGATCGGCCCGAAGCCACCGTGATTGTAATAGTGCAGATCGGAACCGCAGATACCGCCCGTCGCCATTGTTATGGCAACTTGCCCGGCCTGGGGGCTGGCTTCCGCACGCTCTTCGACACGCAGATCCTTGGCTTTGTGAATAACGATGGCACGCATGATGTATGACTTTCCTGACTGGGCGGGGATTTAATCTCGTAATTGAGTTCAAACCCTAAAGCATTTCGCAGAGAAACGCATTTTTCCGCAAAGTTACCCTTGAAGATGTTATCGATAACATATACAGAAGTATGAACTCCTGTCGAGATGAAAAAGGACCCTTGGTGTGACAATTGGAACGAAGCTTTTTGACCTGACCGGGCGCACTGCTCTGGTAACCGGATCGTCGCAAGGAATTGGGTTTGCACTGGCAAAAGGTCTGGCGGAAGCCGGAGCTGCCATCATTATCAATGGCCGTGACAAAACCAAGATTGCCAGCGCGGCGGCCGCGCTGTCTTCCATTGGCCCGAAAGTTTACCAACTGGCCTTTGATGCCACCGATCATGGTGCTGCCAAAACAGCCGTAGACGGATTTGAAGCTGAAACCGGGCCCATCGACATCCTCGTCAACAATGCAGGCATGCAACACCGCACGCCACTGGAAGACTTTCCGCCAGAGGCATTTGAAAAGCTGCTGAGCACCAATATTTCCACCGTTTTCAATGTCGGACAGGCCGTTGCCAACCACATGATCAAACGCAATGCTGGTAAAATCATCAACATTGCATCGGTGCAGACCATGCTGGCACGGCCCGGCATTGCTCCATATACGGCCACCAAGGGCGCTGTCGGCAATCTCACCAAAGGCATGGCCACGGACTGGGCGCAATATGGCATGCAGGTCAACGCCATTGCGCCGGGCTATTTTGACACGCCGCTGAACGCGGCTCTGGTGGCCGATCCTGAATTCAGCGCGTGGCTGGAAAAACGCACACCAGCCGGGCGTTGGGGCAATGTGGACGAATTGGTCGGGGCTTGTATTTTCCTGAGTTCTGCGGCCTCCTCCTTCGTCAATGGCCACACGCTTTATGTCGATGGAGGCATCACTGCCTCGCTCTGATCAAACCGTGTCAAAAAACAAATCAGTCGAAGCACGCCTGTTCGTCGTAATGGGCGTTGCTGGCTCCGGGAAATCATCCATTGGTGAAGCTCTGGCCGACAGGCTGGGTGGCCTCTATCTGGATGGCGACACCTATCATCCGCAGGCCAATGTGGAAAAAATGAGCCGGGGCGAACCGCTCACCGATGAAGATCGGTGGCCGTGGCTAGAGCGCTTTGCCAAAGAGATGCAACAACGAGAAGGCATCATCATTGGCGGCTGCTCGGCGCTGAAGCGCGCCTATCGTGATCGCATTACAGCGGCAGCAGGTGAACGAACCACCTTCGTCCACCTGTCCGGCAGCCGCGAGCTGATCCGAAGCCGTATGGATGCCCGCACCGGCCACTTCATGCCGGTCAGCCTTCTGGACAGCCAGTTTGCGACCCTGGAACCACCGGCCCTGGATGAGGATGCTGTCACCATAGATATCGACGCGCCGGTAGACACTATTGTCGCCAACGCAATTGCCGCGCTGCAAAGCCGCGGCCATGAAAGGGAATAGAATGTCAAACAAGGTTGCACTCATCGGTGCCGGCGTTATGGGCAGCGCCATCGGCACACGCCTGCTGGAAACAGGGAACCAACTGGCGGTCTTTGATCTGGACAAGGACAAGGTTGCCACTCTGGTCGCCAAAGGTGCAACAGCACCAGCCTCTGCGGCAGCTGCAGCGGAAGCATCTGACTTCGTTATTCTCAGCCTCAATTCGCCAAACATCGTGCGCGCAGCCGTCTTTGGCAAGGACGGCGTTGCGGCAGGCGCGAAGCCCGGCACGCTGATCATTGACATGTCATCCATCGACCCTGAATCCACCAAAGCGCTCGCTACAGAGGCGACAGAACACAAGCTGGAATGGCTGGATTGCCCGCTGTCAGGCGGCGCTCCCAAAGCGGCCATCGGACAATTGGCGGTGATGGTCGGTGGGCAAAAAGACGCCTTTGAGCGCTCCAAAACTGTCATGGATCATCTCTGTGCCAATTACACCTTGATGGGGCCAAGCGGCGCAGGCCAGACCACAAAGCTGATCAACCAGGTTCTGTGCGCGTTGAATTTTGTGGCCGTGGCAGAAGCAACCCAATTGGCCCTGGATGCCGGGGTTGATGCAACCCAGATTCCCAAAGCCATTGCAGGTGGCCGCGCCGACAGCGCCATTTTGCAGGAATTCATGGCCAAATTTGCACGCAAGGATTACACGCCGACCGGCAACATCAACAATATGGTGAAAGATTTGAACGGTGTGCAGGACCTTGCCCGGATCACCGGCACCTCCATGCCGTTGACCGCGGTCTGCGCGGAAATTCATCGTGTACTGGTCGCCGCAGGCCTGGGCGAAGCCGACAATGCCGTTCTAATGAAGTATTTTGAAGGTCCTGCCGCATAGCCTGCGGCCCAATGGGCAAATCCCTCGATTAGTAACCCATACAAAACAAGGAAATGCCCGTGATAACCCGATACGCTTTGTTCGAAGGAACCGTTAAAGAAGGCCAGACAGCGGCCTTCAGAACATTTGTGAATGAAAAACTGGTGCCGCTTTGGACACAGTTTGACGGTGCCGTGGAAGTCCGGGTCATGTTCGGTGAAGACCGTGATGAAGGCGCACCGGAATTCCCGTTGATCCTTGCCATCAGCTACGAAGATACGGCCGGTATGGAAAAAGCACTGGCCTGTGACGCCCGTTTCAAATCACGCGAAGTGACAGGTGAAATGGTGGAACTCTACTTTGATGGGCGCATTCATCACCATGTCATGGCGGCCAACGCACATCCGCTAACGGCCTGACGCAAGTTACTCTATTCGTCGGCGTCCTCATTCAGCCGGCGAATACCCGGACCAATCGGCTTCATGTGATTGCCGGGATGAACCGGGTCAGGGCCCCAGATCGCCTGATAAGTGTCAACGGTTCGGCCCTTGGCTTGCAGGCGGATAAACACGACCGCCAGAACACACCACCACAGGGCAATACCGACCCACATCCAACGCGGTGCGTTGCTCCCCCAAAGCCCGGTAAAAATAGTCACTGCCGCAAGCAGGATTGCCGCATAACCTACCGTTTTATGGAAATATTCAAAAATGCGGCGGCGCGTGGTCATGTCATAATGGTCACCATGCATGGAGCCGTCTGCGGCCATCTCGGTGGGTCCGCCCTTGCTCCCGCGATAAATGCCGACAATGAACTGAAACAGGCATAACACCACAACAGTCCAGCCGAGCACCGCATGAGGATGAATGTGAAAGACGCGGCCCGGATTGGTAAGGATCAGAAGCAGCGCCACAAGCACAACCACGCCACCAGAAATCTGTAGATACAGATGCGAGCGCCACCACGCCAGATTATCCACTTCGCGTGGCCAATCCTGACGCGGCATGATTTTAAAAAAGCGGGCGATGATGACACCCAGCGGCAGCAGAAACGCCCAAGCCAGAACCATCAGGCGCCCATGCCAGGCAACGTTAAAACCAACCTCGTGCAATCGCGATGGATCGATTGGTGATAACAGCCACTCAATCATGCTCAGCCTTTAACAGCGCCCGCTGTCATACCGGTGATGATCTGCCGTGACGCTACAAAGGTGAAAATAATGGGCGGGACCGCCAGCAGCATGCCGGTTGCCATGATCACACCCCAGTCAATATCGTATTCAGTCAGGGAGTTCACAATGGTTACAGGAACTGTGCGCGAGTTTCGATCTGCCAGCGCATTGGCCAAAAGGAACTCGTTCCAGGCAATGCGGAAGGTAAAAATCGAGGCCGCAGCCAATCCGGGTTTGATGATCGGCAGCACCACCAGAAAGAACACCTGAAAAGGTCCGGCGCCATCCATCCGGGCAGCTTCTTCAAGCTGAATTGGCACCTGAATAATGAAGCTTTGCAAAATCCAGATCACAAAGGGCAGGTTCATGGCGACATAAACCAGAATGATACCCATCTTTGTGCCATCAATCTGGAACTGGAAGGTCCAGATACCAAACACCGGAACCAGCAGAACAGCCGGTGGCACCATGCGCATGACCAGCGTGGTCAATGACACTGTATCCCGGCCCATAAAGCGGAACCGCACAATTGCGTAGGCTGCCATGCAGCCAATCACCAATGTCAGTGCAGTTGATATGATCGCAATCGTCAGGGAATTCATCAGCGCACGACCAAAGGTCGGATCGCAATACTCCACGTGCTGCGGCGCGTACCACAACATGTCGCACAGCGCGGTTTCGTAATTGCGCAGTGTTGGCATGAAAAACAGGCCGGCCGTGTCGGACATGATGTCGACATTCAGCTTCAGCGAGGTCATCAACATCAGGACGATCGGTCCGACCGACATGACGACCAACGCAACAATCAGCGCATAAAAGGCCGGGTTTTGTTTATCATAAACCTTGTCAGCCATCAGTCATCTCCCTCAGCTGCAGCCCGCAATCGTGCAGTGCGCATTTCAGAAACCTTGTTGTAGAAGAACATCGCCAGCGTCAGCAGCAGCAGGACGATCAGCAAATAGTTGGACATCGCCGCCGCTTCGCCAAGTTCGCGGAATTCCGAAGCTGTTCGCGATATGCGCAGGGAGAGAATTTCGGTCGAGAGTCCCGGTCGGCCATTGGTGAGCACCAACACAACTTCGAGCACCTTGAAGGCATCGATCAGGCGCAGCAGACAGGTCAC
>CAZOCA010000265.1:360-5439 GCA_964578105.1 uncultured Pararhizobium sp. | reverse complement strand
CCTCTGCGGCGCTCTGACCGGAGCGCTTTGGATTGGTGCTGTCGGGGCCATGCGCTTCAAGCGAGGGGTCAACGAAACCATCTCCAGCCTGTTGATGGCTTACATTGCCATTGCCCTTATGAACCATCTGGTTGAAGGGCCATTCCGAGATCCGGCCAGTCTGAACAAACCCTCCACAGCGCCGTTAGAGGAAGCCTACCGTATTGGTAACATTCCCGGGCTTGATGTCCATTGGGGGCTTGTCATCGGCATCATCGCCTGTATTGCCATGTGGGTATTGATTGAACGCACAACATGGGGCTTTGCTGCGCGCATTGTTGGCGGCAATATAAGGGCTGCTCAGGTTCAGGGCCTGCCTGTCGGGTTGCTGATGGTCGGCTTTTGCGCTTTGGCTGGGGCATTTGCCGGAATTGCTGGCATGATGGAAGTGGCGGCTATTCACGGTACCGCAAATGGCTCTCTGGCAAGCGGCTATGGTTATGCTGGCATTCTGATCGCCTTTCTCGCGCGTCACAACATGATTGCCATTATTCCAGTTGGTATTCTGTTAGCTGGGTTTGAAGCCTCCAGCGGCCTCATCCAGCGCCGTATGGATTTACCGGATGCAACCATCCTCGTGCTACAGGGCTTCGTTTTTGTGGCAATCTTGCTGAGTGAAACCCTCACAGGCCGCTTCAAACTTTTCCAACCTTCAGCGGGACACAGTCAATGAGCGAGTCTGATATCGGTCTGTGGGCTGTCCCGGTTGCCATGCTTGGCGGTGCTATCCGCGTATCGACACCTTTCATTTTCGTCAGTCTTGGTGAGTGTATCACCGAGCGCTCCGGCCGCATTAATCTGGGCCTTGAAGGCACCTTGGTGTTCGGAGCCATGAGCGGTTATGCCATTGCTTATGAAACCAGTTCAGCCTGGCTGGGCGTCTTGGGAGCGGCCTTTTTTGGCGCTTTGTTTGGCCTGTTCCACGGCTGGATTTGCAAATTACCCAAAGTCAACGACATCGCCATCGGCATTGCACTCATGCTGCTGGGCATGGGCTTGGCCTTCTTTTTCGGCAAGCCCTACATTCAGCCCGTTGCGCCTGATTTGCCTGCACTATCGTTCGGTTTCTGGTCCGATGTGCCGCAAGTCCAGGCAGCGCTTCAGGTCAATGTGTTGTTCATTCTCGGACTTGTTTTGGCCGTGGCGATTGCCTGGATGTTCAAGTCCACCAAAATTGGTCTCACAATTCGTGTTGTTGGCGACAGCAGTGACGCCGCGCGTGCACTTGGTATCAGTGCCAACAAGGTCAGGCTCTTTTCGACTGCCGCAGGCGGTGCGCTGGCCGGTGTCGGCGGTGCCTATCTGTCGCTCTACTATCCGGGCAGTTGGAATGAAGGCATTTCCTCCGGGCAGGGGCTCATGGCCGTTGCGCTGGTTATTTTTGCGCGCTGGAACCCCATCAATTGCATTTGGGCAGCCTTGCTGTTCGGCGCTGCTGGCGCACTTGGTCCGGCATTGCAATCGGTTGGCGTGAGCTCCGGCTACTACCTGTTCTATGCGGCCCCTTATGTGCTGACCCTTCTTCTGCTGATTGCCACAAGTTCAACCACGCGTGCGCTGAATGGTGCCCCGGGTGAACTCAGCATTTCCAAATAGGAGCAAAATGATGAATGGACTTGGTGGACTGAATAAATCGCCGAATGGCGTGGTCCTGGGAATGGTGCAATTGCAATTGCCCACGGTCGTCACCACTGAAGATTTGGCGGCACAGACCGACAGAATAGTCGAAATGGTCGGCAAGGCGCGGCGAAACCTGGGCACGATGGATCTGGTCGTTTTCCCCGAATACGCCCTGCACGGGCTTTCCATGGATACCAATCCCGAAATCATGTGCTCCATGGATGGACCAGAAGTCGCAGCCTTCAAACAGGCCTGTATCGACAATCACATTTGGGGCTGTTTTTCCATCATGGAATACAACCCTGATGGCTATCCCTGGAACACCGGTCTGATTATCGATGATCAGGGCGAGGTTAAACTCTATTACCGCAAGCTGCATCCCTGGGTGCCGGTGGAACCATGGGAGCCCGGCGATTTGGGTATTCCCGTGATCGAGGGGCCAAATGGTTGCAAATTGTCCCTGATCATCTGCCACGATGGCATGTTCCCGGAAATGGCCCGTGAATGTGCCTATAAGGGCGCGGAAATCATGATCCGCACAGCGGGTTATACGGCGCCCATCCGCCAAAGCTGGCGCTTCACCAATGAATCCAACGCGTTCTGCAACCTTATGGTCACCGCCAATGTCTGCATGTGCGGGTCGGATGGCTCGTTCGACAGCATGGGTGAAGGCATGATCGTCAACTTTGATGGAACGGTATTGGCCCATGGCACGACAGGTCGCGTTGATGAAATCATAACCGCAGAAGTGCGCCCCGATCTGGTGCGCGAAGCCCGCGAAAACTGGGGTGTCGAAAACAACATTTACCAGTTTGGCCACCGCGGTTTTACGGCCGTCAAAGGTGGCGCTCAGGATTGTCCCTACACCTATATGCAGGACATGGTGGAAGGCCGTTACGAACTGCCATGGGAAGCCAAAGTAAAGGTCAAGGATGGCACATCCTGTGGCTTCCCGGAGCCAACACGACTTTACGGCGAAAGCGCAAGAACAGAGGCAGCAGAATAATGGCTACCATCAAGTCCGAACCTTATGCATGGCCCTATAATGGTGATTTGCGGCCCGAAAACACTGCGCTGATCATCATCGATATGCAGACCGACTTCTGCGGTAAGGGCGGCTATGTGGACGCTATGGGCTATGATTTGAGCCTGACCCGTGCGCCGATTGAGCCAATCAAAAGTGTTCTGGAAGCCATGCGCAGCAAGGGTTACCACGTCATCCACACCCGTGAGGGTCATCGTCCTGATCTTGCCGATTTGCCGCCTAACAAGCGGTGGCGCTCTCAACAGATCGGTGCCGGGATTGGCGATCCGGGACCCTGCGGCAAAATTCTTATCCGCGGAGAGCCGGGTTGGGACATCATCGACGAATTGTATCCGCAGGACGGTGAGCCGATTATCGACAAGCCAGGCAAGGGAAGCTTTTGTGCAACTGATCTTGAACTGTTGTTGCGCACTAGGAACATCGAAAACATCGTGCTGACCGGCATCACGACAGATGTCTGCGTTCACACCACCATGCGTGAAGCCAATGATCGTGGCTTTGAATGTGTGCTTCTGGAAGATTGCTGTGGCGCCACCGACAAGGGCAATCATGACGCAGCGGTCAAAATGGTCAAAATGCAAGGCGGTGTGTTTGGCGCGGTATCAAGCAGTGCAGATTTGATCAAGGCTTTGCCAGCATGAAAGAACAGGCTGCCATAGGCGTTGAAACGCTGCATATGACCATGCGCTTTGGCAATTTCACCGCGTTGGACGATGTATCGATTAACATCACACCGGGCAGCTTTCATGCGCTTCTGGGAGAAAACGGTGCCGGCAAATCCACGCTCGTAAAGTGCATGATGGGCTTTTATCAGCCAACTGAGGGGCAGATGATGGTGCAGGGGCGCGAGGTCAGCATACCTGACCCCAAAGCGGCCCACGCGCATGGCCTTGGTATGGTGTACCAGCATTTTACTTTGGTTCCGTCACTGACGGCAGCTGAAAACCTGGTGATCGCGCGCGAAGATGCGCCGCATCGGATTGACTGGAAGAAGGAGCGAAAAGCTCTGGACGCCTTCATGGCAACCATGCCTTTCAAAGTACCGCTGGATCAGCCGGTCAATCGACTCGCTGCGGGCGAAAAGCAAAAACTGGAGTTGCTGAAGCAACTCTATTTGGGGCGACACTTTCTTATATTGGATGAACCAACATCTGTTCTGACACCCGATGAGGCAACGGAACTGCTCGGTATGGTGCGCGATCTTACGCAATCCGGTGCGCTGACCTGCCTGATGATCACCCATAAATTCCGTGAAGTGACGGCTTTTGCCGACGAAGTATCCGTATTAAGGCGGGGCAAGCATGTGGGCGGCGGAAAGGTCAGCGACCTTACGACCGACGAGATGGCGGCTCTGATGATTGGTGATAAATCCTTTGCCCGCAAAGCCGATCGCAGCGGCGTGCGTGGTGATTGTGTACTGTCGGTGCAAAACGCAGTCGCGCCGGACCGCTCTGGTCTGAAATCCATCCAGATAGACGATCTGCAGGTCGCGGCAGGTGAAGTTGTTGGAATTGCTGGAATTTCCGGCAATGGCCAGATGGAATTGCTGGAAACGCTAACTGGCCAGCGCCCATTGCAATCCGGCACTGTAACAGTGAAATCAGAGCCATTTCATGCCACCCGCAGCGAAGCACGAAACCAGAAGGTCCGCTACGTTCCCGAAGAACCCTTGCACAATGCCAGCGCACCAAAAATGTCAGTTTTGAACAATCTGATGTTCCGGAATTTTGACAATAAGGCTGACGGCTTCGGGCTGTGGTTGAACAAGCGGAAAATGGCGAGCCGCGCGGCCGATCTGGTTGATGCTTTCAACGTCAAAATGGCTTCGCTCGAAAGTCCTATCGCATCTTTGTCCGGTGGCAATGTGCAGCGCGCGACATTGGCACGCGAGCTCAGTGACGATGTGGATTTGCTGATCATTTCAAATCCATGCTTCGGGTTGGATTTTTCGGCGGTTGCCGACATCCGCGCGCGCATTATGGCGGCACGCAATTCCGGCGCAGCAGTTTTGTTGATCAGCGAAGATCTTGATGAGATTCTGGAGCTGTCAGACCGGGTTCTGGTGATGTCAGAGGGCCGTATCAGCTATGAAACACCCATTGAGACGGCAGATATCGGCGTAATCGGTGGCCATATGGCGGGGCACGCATGAGCATTTCTGTCCCAGCACGTCCGTTTGACTTTCCGCTGGATTTGGAGCGTTGCGCACTCATCATCATTGATATGCAACGGGATTTTGTAATGCCCGGCGGCTTTGGTGAAACGCTCGGCAATGACGTGGCCCCATGCCACGCCATCGTGCCAACAGTGGCCAGCCTGTTAGCCGCATTCCGTGCGGCCGGGTTGCCAGTGGTCCACACCCGAGAGTGCCACAA
>CAZOCA010000265.1:0-350 GCA_964578105.1 uncultured Pararhizobium sp. | reverse complement strand
GGATCTGTCAGATTGCCCGCCAGCCAAACGTGAGCGCGGAAACCCGAAATTGCGCATTGGTGATGAAGGGCCAATGGGGCGCATTCTGATTGCTGGAGAGGAGGGGGCGGATATCGTTCCTGAACTCTATCCTATTGACGGTGAGATCATCATTGATAAGCCGGGCAAAGGTGCATTCTACAGGACCGGTCTGGATGAGATGCTCAAGAAGCGCGGCATCAGTCAGCTGCTTTTCACCGGCGTGACGACAGAGGTTTGTGTTCAGTCAACCATGCGCGAAGCGAATGACCGTGGCTATGAGGGTCTGCTGCTAACCGATTGCACCGAAAGCTATTTCCCCGACTTCAAAC
>CAZOCA010000264.1:4876-5447 GCA_964578105.1 uncultured Pararhizobium sp. | reverse complement strand
TCACAACTCTGACCTCACTGGACTTTCTTGGCTTCGGTCTGCCGCCGGGATCACCTTCGCTTGGCGAGCTGCTGGCACAGGGCAAGGCCAACCTTCAGGCACCATGGCTGGCACTGACCGGCTTCTTTGTCATCTCGCTGATGTTGAGCCTTCTGATTTTTGTCGGTGAAGCCGTCCGCGATGCATTTGATCCCAGAAAGACGTTTTCCTGATGGCGACAGATAAGGCGGCTGCGCCACTCTTGAAAGTTGACAATCTGCATGTGGACTTTACCGCTGATGGTAAAACCACGCATGCGGTGCGAGATGTGTCATTCCACATCGATCAGGGCGAGACTGTCGCGCTGGTGGGGCCATCTGGTGCTGGGAAATCAACGATTATCCAGCTGGTGCAGCGGTTCTTTGATCCTGCGGAAGGTAAGATTACCTTTGGCGGTACGGATTTGCGCGATATGGCGCGGGCTGCCTTTCGTGCCGAGTTTGCCAGCGTGCCGCAAGATCCTGTTATTTTCGCCACCTCTGCCTATGACAATATCCTGTTTGGTCGCCCTGATGCGACCCCTGAGCAGGTG
>CAZOCA010000264.1:0-4866 GCA_964578105.1 uncultured Pararhizobium sp. | reverse complement strand
AGATGTGTCATTCCACATCGATCAGGGTGAGACTCTTGCTTTGGTGGGTGAGTCCGGATCAGGCAAGTCGGTCACTGCTTTGTCTGTTTTGAAATTGCTGCCCTATCCCCCGGCTTCGCACCCGGCGGGCAGTATTCTGTTTGATGGCGAAGACCTGATGCAGACCAAGGAAACAGATTTGCAGCACGTGCGCGGCAACAACATTTCCATGATTTTTCAGGAACCCATGACCTCGCTCAATCCGCTGCATTCGGTTGAGCGCCAGATTGGCGAAACCTTGAAACTGCATCAGGGCGCGTCCGACACCAAAGTTCGGGCGCGTGTTTTGGAATTGCTCAACCAGGTTGGCATTCGCGATCCTGAGAAACGGCTGGATTCCTACCCGCACCAATTATCCGGCGGACAGCGCCAGCGTGTGATGATTGCCATGGCTCTTGCCAACAGCCCGAAGCTGTTGATTGCAGATGAGCCAACCACCGCACTTGATGTAACTGTGCAGGCGCAGATACTGGAATTGCTGGCCGATATGAAAACCCGCATGGGGATGGGCATGCTGTTCATCACCCATGATCTGGGCATTGTGCGCAAGATTGCAGACAGGGTCTGTGTCATGACCAATGGCGAGATTGTGGAGCATGGGCCAACGGAAGATATTTTCCGCAATCCGCAGCACAGCTATACTCAGCATTTGCTTTCTGCAGAGCCAAAGGGTGATCCACCCGAGCTGGATGTCAACGCAGCGCCCGTCATGACCGGGAAGGACATCAAGGTCTGGTTCCCGATCAAACGTGGCTTTATGCGCAAGACGGTAGACAACATCAAAGCTGTCGATGGCATTGATGTGACCGTGCGCGAAGGCCAGACACTGGGTATTGTTGGCGAAAGCGGGTCAGGCAAGACGACGCTTGGTCTGGCATTGATGCGGCTTATTTCGTCGAGAGGCGATATCAATCTTTTGGGAACGGGTCTTCAGGGCAAATCGTCAAAGGAATTGCGCCCGTTGCGCAAGGATATGCAGATCGTCTTTCAGGACCCATTCGGATCTCTCAGCCCGCGTATGTCAATCGCCGCAATTATTGAAGAAGGCCTGACGATCCATTTTCCAAAACTGTCTGTGCAAGAGCGCGAGCAGCGCGTATCTGATGTATTGCGCGAGGTTGGGCTGGATCCGGAAATGCGGAATCGTTATCCGCATGAATTCTCCGGTGGTCAGCGCCAGCGCTTTGCCATCGCCCGTGCGCTGGTTCTTGAACCCAAATTCCTGATGCTGGATGAACCGACTTCGGCGCTGGATATGAGCGTGCAGGCGCAAGTTGTGGATTTGCTGCGGGCGGTTCAGAAGCGGCGCAATCTTGCTTATCTGTTCATCAGCCATGACCTGAAAGTCGTGCGGGCACTTGCCAATGAGGTCATCGTTATGCGGCTGGGCAAAGTGGTGGAGCAGGGACCATCAGCAAAGATTTTTGATGCGCCCGAGCAGGATTATACGAAGGCCTTGATGGCCGCAGCGTTTGATCTTGCGGCAATCGATTCTGATGAGGTCGCGGTCTAAAATGCTGTCATGAGCATTCTTGTATTGGTCGATGGCTGGGAACCTGCGCCCTGGGTGCATGCCCTCAAGGCAGCCATGCCGGATGAGCGGATTGAGGCCTACCCAGATGTAGAAGACCCGGAAGCGGTTGAGTATGCCTTGGTGTGGGCAGCCCAGGGCGAAACCTTGGACACGTTTTCCAACTTAAAAGCCCTGTTTTCTTTGGGTGCAGGTGTAGACCATTTGTTTGGTGGCAACACATTGCCCCCAGTGCCACTTGCACGCGTTGTCGACCCTGATCTGACAGCCTGGATGACGGAGTGGGTTGTGGCGCAGGTCTTGCTGCACCACCGCCAGCAATTGCAGTATTCTCAACAACAGCGCCATCGCAATTGGCAGGTTTTGGCGCAACCTTTGGCCAGGGAAGTGCAAGTCGGCTTGATGGGCCTTGGCGAATTGGGGCGCGATGCGGCAGGTCTGTTACACAAGCTTGGCTTTGGTTTGCGCGGCTGGAGCCGAACCCCGAAAGAACTGCACAATGTTACCTGCTTTTACGGTGCTGATGGGTTGGATGAGTTTCTGTCCGGTACGGACATTCTGGTATGCTTGCTGCCACTGACGCCGGAGACGAATGGGCTGATCGGCACGTCTGTGTTTGAAAAGCTGCACCGAAGCGGACCGCTGGGCGGGCCGGTCTTCATCAATGCCGGGCGCGGGCGCATTCATGTGGAAACAGATGTTGTGGCCGCCTTGCAAAGCGGCGTGCTGAAAGCGGCCAGTCTGGATGTGTTTGAAGTGGAGCCCTTGCCGCAGAACAGCCCGCTTTGGGACTTGGACAATGTCATCATTACGCCTCATGTTGCAGCTGTCAGTGATCCAAACACCCTGTCAAAGCTGATTGCCAGACAAGTGCGTGCGCACAGGGAAGGCAGATCGCTTGAGTATCTGGTGGATATGACACGCGGTTATTGAAGCGCGCCTGACAATTGGCCACACAAATGGGAGACTGTATGCCTCAATCCTTGAATCAGCAGGAACTTTTGTCGGAGCTTGTAAAAGGCGTCGATGCCGGTTTGGCTGGCAACAGGCTTATTGTTGCCATTGCAGGTGCTCCGGCTTCAGGTAAATCAACCCTTGCGGAATGGTTGGTGGACCAACTGAACGAGGTTCGTGCGGGGCAGGCTGCCTTGCTGCCTATGGATGGCTACCACTATGATGACCATGTGCTGACACCGAAAGGGTGGCAGGCACAAAAGGGTGCGCCCCATACATTTGATGTTGGTGGACTGGCTGCCATGCTCAAGCGGCTTCGGGCCAACACAGAGCCTTCCATTGCTGTGCCGGTGTTTGACAGGAGCATAGAAATTGCCCGCGCAGGTGCCGCTCTCATTGAACAGGCGACCCGTGTGATTGTGGTCGAAGGGATTTATTTGCTGTTGGATGAAGCGCCCTGGCAGCAATTGGCGGCTCAGTTTGACAAAACAATTATGGTCGAGGTGGGAGAAGCCGAATTGGAGCGGCGCTTACGCGAGCGATGGGTAAGGCTGGGCTTGTCAGAGGCTGATATTGAACGCAAGGTTTTTGACAATGATTTGCCGAACGGCCTGTTGGTTTATGGGAAAAGCCGTGTGCCGGACATGCGTATTCAAAGCAGCTGACGGGCGCGGCCTGTTGGAACAAAAGATACTCTAGTGAAAATTCCGCCCTTTTGGCAAAACCGCACTGGCGCGTGACGGCGGGCGGTTTTTGTGACGCATTGTATCGAGATCTTCTTCAAATTTTTCAATTCGTTCAGGGCGCGCGCGTTTTTGCCTGACATCCTGCTGCGGGTTTTTAACCTCATCTGCATTGGCCAACGGCTCCAGATGATCCGTTGCATCAGATATGGCAGACAGAAGATGCGTCAGATCTTCAAGATGGTTTGCAATCACATGTGTCACGCCATCCGAAGTTTGAACCTTGCCATGAATGCCGACAAACCGTGCACCCAGAACAACGGGTCGATATTTTTCAAAGGTTTTTGGCCAGACAATAATATTGGCAACCCCGGTTTCATCCTCGATGGTTGCAAAGATCACGCCTTTGGCCGTGCCTGGTCGCTGGCGCACAAGCACCAGCCCGGCAATACGGATGAATGAGTTTGACCGTGCTGTGTTGAGCGCCTCTGTCTGGCGGTAATGCATTTGGCTCAATGTTTGCCTGACGAAGGACACGGGATGCGCCTTCAGCGACAGGGATAGCGAGCGGTAATCATGGATCACATGCTCGCCCAATGGCATGGTCGGCAGCGCAACATCTGGCTCGTTACGACGGTCCGTATCAGCCCCGATTGCAAACAGCGGCAGGCGCTCTTCACTGGTCAGCGGGTCCAGCGCCTTGGCGGCCCACAGGGCCGTGCGACGGTCCAGACCAAGAGAGCGCAGACAATCGGCTTCTGCCAGACGTTCCAGAGTAGATTTTGCAAGGCCGGAGCGCAGCCACAGATCGCGCATACTGTCATAACCGCGCCCGCGATGGGCAACCAGTTGGTCCGCATGATCTTTGTGCAGACCTTTGACCCGGTTAAGGCCAAGACGAACTGCATGGTTGTTTTGCATCACGCCATCCATATCCCGGTGTTGTGGTGCAATTCTCTGCGCATGTGAATCAGCCTCCAGACTTGTGTCCCAGTTTGAATGATTAATGTCGGGCGGGCGCAGTTCCACACCATGTTCCCTTGCATCGCGCACAAGCTGAGCCGGGGCGTAGAAGCCCATGGGCTGCGAGTTCAGGATCGCGGCGCAGAACACATCTGGATAATAGCATTTCAGCCAGCAGGACACATAGACCAGCAGGGCAAAACTGGCTGCATGGCTTTCGGGAAAACCATAATCGCCAAACCCTTCGATCTGCTTGAAGCAATGTTTGGCAAAGTCGCGCTCATACCCGTTGGCCACCATGCCTTCCACCATTTTCCGTTCAAAATTGCCAATGGTGCCAACCCGGCGAAACGTAGCCATGGCGCGGCGTAATTTATCGGCCTCGGACGGGGTAAAATGGGCCGCGACAATGGCGATATTCATGGCCTGTTCCTGAAACAGCGGAACACCCAGTGTTTTTTTAAGAACCCTTTCCAGTTCAGCTTTAGGGTAACTGACCTTTTCCTTGCCCTGGCGGCGGCGCAAATAGGGATGCACCATATCCCCCTGAATGGGTCCGGGCCGGACAATGGCAACCTCAATGACAAGGTCATAATAGGTTCTGGGCCGCAAACGCGGCAGCATCGACATTTGCGCCCGGCTTTCAATCTGAAACACACCCAGCGTGTCGGCCCGGCAGATCATGTCATAAGTGGC
>CAZOCA010000263.1:0-5449 GCA_964578105.1 uncultured Pararhizobium sp. | reverse complement strand
TCTCTGCTCAATACGTTTTGCAAACCCTGGTCAGAGAGTTGGAAAGAGGACCTAGAGACCCAGCTTTTTCGGGTTCTGCTTGATGGAAACCAGAAGGTCCTTGAGATCTTCCTCCATAACCCGCTTCGCAGCGCCTTTGGCGGAAAACCATTTCCTTTTGCGTTCGTTGCGCTCGGGCCAACGGCGCAGCAGCTTTGTAACCCGCATTGGGTAAAGAACCACCTCGCACGGAATATCCGCACCATCTTCAATGCGCTTCAGATAGTGGTAGACACCAATCGGGTTCTTCGAAATTCGCCCAATGACACCCGCTTCTTCCAAGGCTTCCTGTTCAGCTGCCTGACGTAGATTTTTGCCCTTCATCGGCCAGCCCTTGGGCAGCACCCAGCGCCCCGTATCGCGTGAGGTAATCATGAGAATTCGCCAGTCCCCACTGTCTGATTGTCTGAGTGGGAGAGCGGCCATCTGCGTTTGGGTGCCACGAGGCATATTCTTTAGTTTCCTTTGATTTTCAGGGTGTACAGCGATTCTGTGACAAAACAAAAAACAACCGTCATCGGACTGACGTGGTCCGGTGATATGGGTCAAACTGCTTAGCCAGAAATGTGTTTTGGTACCGCCAAAAAACGACTCGCTGATTGCAAAGAATTACTTAACCGCCTAATAAACTATTATCAAAAAAAGAAAAGTAAGGAGAACGGGATGGAATTAAGTAAGCGACTGATGGGCGGCTGCGCTGCTCTGGTAGGAACTGTTGCTCTGATGTTGGGTTCGGTTCCAACATCTTTTGCAGCGTCTCATGTGGAAGACTGCCCGCGCGGCACTCTTGATGAGCGATATTGTGATCGGGATGGAGACCTTGTAGCTGACACACCAACAGATGTGTCCAAGCTTTCTGATCCAGACACGCTGATCTTTGCCTATACACCAGTAGAAGACCCTGCGGTTTATAAAGAAGTCTGGTCAGATTTCCTGACGCATCTTGAAGCCGTTACCGGCAAGAAGTCATTGTTCTTCCCTGTTCAGTCTAATGCTGCGCAGATTGAAGCGATGCGTTCCGGGCGCCTGCATATTGCCGGTTTCAACACCGGTTCGAATCCTTTGGCGGTGAATTGCGCCGGCTTCAGCCCGTTCACCATCATGGCGTCCAATGACGGCAATTTTGGCTATGAAATGGAAATCATCACTTATCCAGGTTCCGGTATCGATAAGGTGGAAGACATCAAGGGCAAGCAACTTGCTTTCACTTCACCAACGTCAAATTCCGGCTTTAAAGCACCAAGTGCTATCCTGAAAGCCGATTTCGATATGGAAGCCGAGCGTGATTTTGAACCAGCATTTTCCGGCAAGCACGACAACTCCATTCTTGGTGTTGCCAATAAGGATTATCCAGCTGCTTCGATTGCAAATTCCGTTCTGAAACGGATGATCAGCCGCGATGTGATCAAACCCGAGCAGGTCAAATCCATCTACAAATCCCAGACTTTCCCGACGACAGGTTTTGGTGTCGCGCACAATCTGACACCAGAGTTGCAAGCTAATGTCCGGAAAGCCTTTTTCAGCTTTGATTGGGAAGGCACGAGCCTTCAGAAAGAGTTTGAAAAATCCAATGAAGGTCAGTTCCTGGAAATGAATTACAAGGAATTCTGGGACGTCATCCGCAAAATTGATGCGGCAAATGGTGTTTCCTACTCCTGCCAGTAATTTTCAGATAGTATCTGAACCAATAGGACGGGTGCGTATTTCAAACCAAATGCGCACCCGTTAATTGTGCCACCTTACGAGATATTTATGCTCAAATTAGAACAACTCACCAAAGTCTACCCCACCGGCGATAAAGCGCTGACCGATGTGACTTTGGAGATTCCCAATGGTCAGGTCGTGGCACTTATCGGGCCTTCCGGCGCCGGGAAATCTACCCTGATACGCTGCATCAACCGTTTGGTGAGCCCATCATCAGGCAAGGCAATTCTGGACGATGTTGATCTGACGGCCCTTGGTGCTGGCGGATTGCGCCGCGAGCGCCGCAGGATGGGGATGATCTTTCAGGAATATGCTCTGGTTGAGCGGTTAACCGTGATGGAAAATGTCTTGTCCGGGCGGCTCGGCTATGTGGGCTTCTGGCGCAGCTATTTTCGCAAATTCCCGCAAAAAGATGTGGATGAAGCATTTCGCCTGCTGGACCGTGTTGGCCTTCTGGCCATGGCCGATAAGCGCGCTGACGAATTGTCGGGCGGACAACGGCAGCGTGTCGGCATTGCCCGCGCTCTGATTCAAGATCCTGCCCTGCTGTTGGTCGATGAACCAACCGCGTCGCTTGACCCAAAGACCTCTCGCCAGATCATGCGTTTGATTTGCGAGTTGTGTAAGGAACGGGATCTGGCTGCCATCATCAATATTCACGATGTGGCTCTGGCCCAGATGTTTGTCCAACGCGTCATTGGCCTGCGCTTCGGGGTCGTTCAGTTTGACGGCCCACCAGAAGGCCTGACACCAGATGTACTGACCAAAATTTATGGTGAGGAAGACTGGAAGGAAACCATCCAGAAAGTGGATGAAGAAGACTTGCAAGACGTCGCCTCATGAACCGCACCTCCACCCTTCAAACGGGTGTCCGACTGGAAGATCTGGTCGGTCGCCAATGGCAAAAGCCTGCATTCATCAAATCCAATATGTGGCGGTGGGGCCTGACCATCGGCGCTATCGTGTATCTTATTCTGGCGATTGGCTCCCTTGAGGTGAACTGGGCCCGCGTGAGCGAAGGTCTGGACCGCGGTCTGCAATTCGTTCTGGGCTTTGCCAATCCTGATTTCAGCTCACGTGCTGTGGATATAAGAGAAGGCCTTATTGAAAGCGTCGAGATGACCATTGCCTCCACGGTCGTTGGTATTTTGATTTCCATTCCAATCGGCCTTGGTGCCGCCCGGAACATTGCACCGCTGCCGGTGTATATTGTCTGCCGCGGCATTGTTGCCGTGTCGCGTGCGTTGAATGAAATTATCGTTGCCATTCTTCTTGTGGCGATTTTCGGATTTGGTCCGCTGGCCGGTTTTCTGACTTTGAGTTTCGCGACCATTGGTTTTCTGGCCAAACTGTTGGCAGAAGATATAGAGGATATGGACAAGGTTCAGGCGGAAGCCATTCGCGCCACCGGCTCGACGTGGACACAATGGATCAATTACGGCGTTCAACCCCAGATCATGCCGCGCCTCATTGGGCTGTCGATCTATCGACTTGATATCAACTTTCGCGAATCCGCCGTCTTGGGGCTTGTGGGTGCGGGCGGTATCGGAGCCACTCTCAACACGGCTTTTGACCGCTATGAGTTTGATACGGCCGCAGCCATTCTTCTAATCATTATAATCGTCGTCATGGTGCTGGAATATCTGTCCGGTATCATTCGCGCAAAGGTACAATAATGCCAGTTTCGTCCAACAAGAACGGTCTGAAAGTCTGGCAACGGCGCGACCGCAATGGTCAATTGTTGAACTGGGCTGGCTGGCTGCTTGGCACCATCATCTTTCTCTATTGCTGGGCTCAGATTTCTGACGCAACCGAATGGTTTTTTGTGTGGGACGCACCGCGCATTGCGGCCGATATCGGCTCACGCGCCCTGCCACCGCGCTGGGGCTATATCAGTACGCTCTGGGAACCCATCTGGGATACATTGAACATTGCAACGCTGGGAACATTATTCGCCCTCGTTCTGGCGGTTCCTGTTGCGTTTCTGGCAGCGCGCAACACAACACCCAACCGATTTATCATCCGGCCTATTGCCTTGCTGATCATCGTCTCTTCTCGCTCCATCAACTCGCTGATCTGGGCCCTGCTGCTGGTGGCTATTGTTGGGCCGGGGATCTTTGCAGGCATGCTGGCCATTACCATCAGGTCCATCGGGTTCTGTGCCAAATTGCTTTATGAGGCGATTGAGGAAATTGATCAGAGCCAGGTTGAGGCCATTACGGCAACCGGCGCCAGCCGCTGGCAAGTGATGGCCTACGGTATTGTGCCCCAAATCCTGCCCGCCTTTGCCGGGATTGCGGTGTTCCGATGGGATATCAATATTCGCGAATCGACCGTTCTTGGGCTGGTTGGCGCTGGCGGCATCGGCCTGCAATTGCAAGGTTCACTGAACACGCTGGCTTGGCCACAAGTCAGCCTTATCCTGCTGGTCATCCTTGTCGCCGTTCTCATCAGTGAATGGGTTTCTGCCAAGGTTCGCGGCGCAATTATCTAACGCTGACACACACTCCCTGGAAGCACGCGTTTGGAAAAACGCGTGTTTGTTGTTTTTTTCTCCATATCTGGTAAAATAAAGCAAATAATACATCAAAATGCATATTAATGCATTCTTGGGAGAGGCAAATGCAGGATATCCAGGCTGCTTTTTTGGCCGCCTTCAATCTGATCGTCAGTCTGGATGCCGATCTGTTTGAAATAGTGGGCTTGTCTCTGACTGTCACACTCAGCGCAGTTGCCATCTCCTGCCTGTTGGGTTTTCCACTAGGTGCTTTGCTTGCCATTTCCCGTTTTCCCGGAAGAGGCATGATTGTGGTTTTCATCAGTTCACTGATGGGATTGCCCCCGGTCGTTGTTGGTCTGACGGTTTATCTGTTTCTGTCCAGCGCCGGACCGCTTGGTAGCTGGCAATTACTCTACACACCTACTGCAATGATCATTGCCCAGACCCTGCTTGTGACACCCATTGTTGCCGCCCTCACCCGGCAGATCATTGAAGATCTAAATGGCGAGTACAGCGAATTGTTGCGGTCAATGAGCGCACGCCGACGTGACGTCTTATCCACGCTGTTGTGGGATGCGCGCTATTCGCTGATTACGGCTGCACTGGCCGGTATGGGGCGCGCGCTGGCTGAGGTTGGTGCGGTTATGATTGTGGGTGGCAACATCAATCATGTCACCCGTGTCATGACCACGGCGATTGCACTTGAAACGTCCAAGGGAGAATTGGCGCTCGCCTTGGGCCTGGGCATCATTCTGGTTCTGCTGTCCATCTCCATAAACGCTGCGCTCATGTCGCTGCGCACCAGTATGGAGCGGTTTGCTTATGCCTGAAGCAGATATCGTTCAACTGCATGATGGAACAGAGCACAATCCAGCAAGGCTGATCGCCAAACTGGAAAATGTGGTCTTTGCGGCAGGGTCGCGAAAACTTGTCGACGGGCTGACCTTTTCCCTCCGTAACAATGGCATCACCACAGTGATGGGACCGAACGGAGCTGGGAAATCACTGGCTCTGCGTCTGCTCGCAAGGTTGCTGCTGCCCACGGACGGATATGTGCATGAATGTGGCATCGCCTCTCGCGATATTGCCCTCGTGTTCCAAAAACCGGTGATGTTACGACGGTCTGTTAAAGGGAATTTGACCCACGCGCTTAAGTTACATGGCGTGAACCGCGAAGAACTCCCAAGGCGACTTGCTGAATTGTTG
>CAZOCA010000262.1:0-5481 GCA_964578105.1 uncultured Pararhizobium sp. | reverse complement strand
TGGCTGTTCATCTACCCCGACCTTGGCATCGCCACGGTCAACGAACTGGCCTTCCCGGTTGGTGCATCTGTGGCGATGGACGTGACCACTGATACGGTCATGCAATCTATAATGATCCCTGCACTGGCGGGGCAGATTTATGCCATGCCGGGCATGCGAACAAAACTGCATGTTCTGGCTGATGAAACGGGCAGTTTCGAGGGCGAGAACACACAATTCAGCGGCGCTGGGTTCACCGAGCAGAAGTTCGAGGCCATATCGATGACATCCCAGGATTTCACAGCCTGGGTGGCGAAGGTGAAGGCCAATGGCATTCCGCTGGATGCAACGAGTTATGGCCGCCTGGCCGCAGCGTCGACAGGCGCGCAGGTGCATGAAACGCTTGGGTCGCCGCAAATGCCCGGGGGCGTGCTTTACTTCAATGAAGTCGAGCCTGCGCTCTTTGCCAACGTGCTTGGCCGATACACCCAAGGCACCGCCATACCGTCCGCCTTACAACCCGGCGCTGTGGGATATGTCCCGCCGGCAGCAGCAGGAGCAAACCAATGATCCCCGATCAGCTCACACACTGGCTTCTAGGCCGGTTTGGCGTTTCTTCATTGCCGATTTTGCCGGCAATTGAGAACCCAACAACCAGCGAACTGGTCGCGGCAGGCGCTGCGCTGGCTGTCATTTTGGGCGCAATTGGCGGAATTGCATTTATCACCTGGCTGGGTGCCTGGCGCACGCTGTGGCGTGACTGGCTGACCAGTACCGACCACAAACGCATTGGCATCATGTATGTCGTGCTGGCTCTGGTGATGATGGCGCGCGGCGTGCTTGAAGGCGCGGTGATGCGAACCCAACAGGCATTTGGATTGAATGGCGGCTTCCTGACGCCGGAACATTTCTCCGAACTCTTCAGCACCCATGGCACGATCATGATCTTTTTCGTGGCGATGCCGCTGATCATCGGCCTTGCCAACTACATCGTGCCGCTGCAGATCGGCGCGCGTGACATGTCCTTCCCGGTCATGAACCAGATCTCTCTGGGGTTGACTGCGACTGGCGCGGCTCTGGTAATGATCAGCCTTCTTCTCGGAAAGTTTTCGACCGGAGGCTGGACCGCATATCCGCCCTATACGGGCTATGACTTCAACCCCGGTCCGGGGCCGGATTACTGGATATGGTCGGTGGCTCTTGCCGGACTTGGGACCACGATGTCGGGGATCAACTTTGCCGTCACCATCTTCAAGGAACGCGCGCCGGGCATGACCTTGTTCCGGATGCCGTTGTTTACCTGGACTGTGCTGTGCGCCGCGATCATCATGGTTTTTGCATTGCCGCCGCTGACCGTTGCAACGCTGATGCTGGCCGCCGACCGCTATCTTGATTTCCACTTCTTCACCAATGACCTTGGTGGCAACATGATGAACTACGTCAATCTGTTCTGGTTGTTCGGCCACCCGGAGGTCTATCTGCTGGTGATACCCGCCTATGGCGTTTTCTCAGAGACCATCTCGACGTTTTCAGGCAAGCGGCTCTACGGCTACGCCTCGCTGGTCTATGCGACGATGGCAATCGCTGTGTTGAGCTTCACCGTCTGGCTGCATCACTTCTTTACCATGGGGCAAAGCGCAAATGTGAACATCGTCTTTGGCATCGCTTCAATGTGCATTGCCGTGCCGACCGGTGTTAAGATCTACGATTGGATGGCGACCATTTTCCGCGGTCGTATCAGGATGACTGTGCCGATGATCTATGCTCTCGGGTTTTTCTACCTGTTCGTGATCGGAGGATTGACCGGCGTCATGCTTGCCAATCCGACGATCAGCTATCAGGTCCACAACACGCTGTTTCTGGTGGCTCATTTCCACAACGTCATTATTCCTGGCGTCGTCTTTGGTTTGTTGTCGGGTTATCATTACTGGTTCCCCAAAGCGTTCGGGTTCCGCCTGCACGAGGGTTGGGGACGGGTAACCGCCTTGTTCTGGATCTTCGGCTTCTCCTTCACATTCTTCCCACTCTATGTCCTGGGGTTCATGGGCATGCCCCGCAGATCGGCGAGTTATACTGATCCAGCCTTCGAGCCGCTGATGCTTGTCGCATTATTCGGGGCGGCGTTGATTGTGTCGGCTCTTGGGTCGATCGTGATCCAGCTCTGGGTCAGCGTCCGCGAAAGGGAAAGCCTGGCAGTGCCGTTGGGTGACCCATGGAACGGGCGCACTCTGGAATGGGCAACGTCCTCGCCGCCACCGCATTACAATTTTGCCGTTCTGCCGCAAGTCGAGGACCGGGATGATTTCGCCGATGCCAAAGCCAAGGGTCGCGCATATGCAGAGCCTGACGCTTACGAGGACATCGTGATGCCGAACAACACGTCACTGGGCATGATCGTCTGCGTCTCCTCGACGCTTTTAGGGCTGGCGCTGGTGTTCTACATCTGGTGGCTCGCCATTCTGGCCACGGGGGTTATCGCAGTCACCTTCATCGCACGCACATTCATCTTGTCGACCACCCATGTCATCCCGGCGGACGAGATAGCCGCCGAGCATCGGGCCTGGCTTGCTCAGGTTCGCGCTGCAGGGCCGATCACGCGCGATGCTGAGACACGCAGCGCAAATCATGGCCTTGCCAGCCTTGAGTTGCCGACATTAGCGGGGGCGGAACGATGAAACACACAACCTTACACCCAGGTCTGAACCTTGGGCCCCATCACGGTGAGGCGCACGAACACGCAGAAACACTGGCCTTCGGTTTCTGGGTCTTCCTTATGAGCGATTTCATCATATTCGGCCTGATGTTCGCGACCTACGTCACAATGGCCAACCCCATGGGATTGGCTGGTGGTCCCGGGCCAAAAGACGCCTATGATCTGACCAGCGTTTTCGTTCAAACGATGATCTTGCTAACCAGCAGCCTGACATTCGGCATGGCGTCGCTGGCAATGCGGTTTGAGCGGGGCAGGGGGCCCATTACGTTCTGGCTTTCCGTGACACTCCTGCTTGGTCTTGCATTTCTGTCGCTTGAAGTACGGGATTTCGCTCATATGATTGAGATCGGCGCGGTTCCATCGCGCAGCGGATTTCTGTCTGCATTCTGGGGATTGGTGCCACTTCATGCTTTGCATGTTGCCGCTGGTTGTCTCTGGATCATGATCATGTTGATTCAGATGCGCACCTTCGGAATGGTCTCGCTGGTCAAGACTCGGATCTTACGTCTGGGCCTGTTCTGGCACTTTCTTGACCTGATCTGGATCGGGATTTTTACAATCGTCTATCTGGGAGCGCTGGCGTGATGAGTGAGCTGAACTATCAACAGGAAGTGCGCGGGTATCTCACAGGCTTTGCGTTGGCGCTTTTGCTGACGCTTGTGCCGTTTGCCCTGGTCGTGTGGGGAGGCTTTGGCTCCGTTACGACCTTTATCGTTCTGGGGGCCTGTGGCCTTGCACAATTTGTCGTGCAACTGCGGTTCTTTTTGCATATCGACCTGCGCCGCCAGAAGCGCGAAGACCTGCAGCTAATTCTGTTTTCCATCCTCCTTCTTGTCATCATGGCCGGTGGGACTATCTGGATTGTTGGCAACCTTGGCATGCGGATGATGTAGGGCGCGCCCATATACCGTAATTGCGGTATTGGCCGCGCCAGTTTCTGCCACCGGTAGGCTTTCATCTGGCCAAACTGAAAGTCCGTCAGGTCTCCAACCATGAAAGACCGCTCAACACAGTCCCTTACTTTCCCTTCAGCGCATAAGCGATCAGGTAGTCGCCTCGATTAGGGCTGTGACGAGCACCGGCAGCCTGTACAACGATCAATTGCCGACCGTTTTCGTCCGTATAGGTGACAGGAACAGATTGGCTGCCGACGGGCAGGCGACTTTTCCATAGAATGTCACCCGTTTCGGTGTCGATAGCGCGCAAATAATAGTCCTGCGTACCGGCGAAGAAACTGATCCCCGGCTTGGTCGTCAACAATCCGCCCAGTGTGGGCATGCCGGTATTGATCGGCAGATAGGTCCTCATGCCCAAGGGGCCCGTGTCTTCGGTCGTTCCCATGGGGATTTGCCATTTGATCTTTTGCGTCGCCAGATCAATCGCCGTTACGGTGCCGTATGGTGGCTCAAAACAGGGCGTCGCAAGATAGTCCAGAATATTGTAGCTGATGAAGACCTGATAGGGTGTTCCTTCCATTGGACCACCCTCGCTACCCCCGCTCATATCCACGCCACCGGTTGTGTCTGTCTCGATCAGATGCGTCCGGTTCGGCCAGATCATGTTGTTCACAACCAAAAGGTTGCGCGATTGATCGAATGATGCGCTACCCCAGTTGAAGCCCCCACCATTGCCGGGAAATTCGAAATAGACATCGGTTGACGGTGGAGTCATCGGCCCATCCCAACGCGTCTTCAGCGTCCGGATACGGCAGTAAAGATGATCGAATGGCGTCATGCCCCAGGTCTTCTTTTCGCTGAGAATGGAATCGTCTGATCCAATCGACGGCATACCGGTCGAGAAAGGCTGCGTCGGCGAATAGTATTCGCCCCGGGCATTTCCTTGCGGAACAGGTTTTTCTGTAACTTCGGTCAGTGGTGTCCCGTCACGCCGGTCAAGCACGAAGATTTCACCGCGCTTGGTTAGCTGAACGACTGCAGGAACAGTCGTCCCGTCGCCTTTCGGAAAGTCCACCAGTGCCGGTTGCGCCGGTACGTCATAATCCCAAAGGTCATGATGCGTCGTCTGGAAGTGCCAAACCACTTTGCCAGTATCCAGATTGAGCGCAACAACCGACGAAGAATATTTGTTATCGCTGTCACTGCGCGCGCCGCCCCAATAGTCCGGTGTTGCGTTGCCTGTCGGCAGATAAACCATATTCAGGTCGAGATCATAGGACATCGGCGCCCAGACATTTGGCGTTCCACGCGTATAGGCCTCACCTTCCGGTGGATATTTGTCGATCTTCGGGTTTCCGGAATCCCAGGCCCATTCCAGATCGCCAGTGATCGCATTATAGGCCCGCACGACGCCTGGGGCTTCGCCAATAGCGCGATTGTCCATCACCCAGCCGCCAATCACAATCTTGTCGCCAGCAAGGATAGCGCCGGTCGTTGGCATGTATTCCCCGGCAAAATAACTGCCCATTCCTGTATGCAGATCGACAACGCCATCGATGCCAAAACTGCTGCAGAGCTTGCCGTCGCTGGTACGAATGCTCATCAGGCGCCCATCAACTGTGGCGACAACAATTCTGGGACCGCAGTCTGTGCCCGCATCTGCAGTTTCGTTATCGTCAGTCACCGCCGCATTTGTGGTGCTGGCATTCGCGTCGGCGGTTTCCTCGTCACCATTGTTACTATTGCCTGCTTCGATTGCCTGTTCGGCAACCTCGTCACCGACATTGGCAGCCAAATTGGCATCAAGCGCAGTGGTGTTTGAGCCATCGGTTTCAGCAGGTGTGGCAGGGGAGGTATCCGCGGCACTTGCATCAACCATTGTACCTTTGATAG
>CAZOCA010000261.1:0-5495 GCA_964578105.1 uncultured Pararhizobium sp. | reverse complement strand
TGGCGCAAGTGATGATGGTCTTTTTCTGCTTTCGTGCCATGACGGCCTCCTTCAATTACGCTTTAGTTTCGCCGGGGTTCAACCCGTCTGGTGGTCGGGAACAATTCAATGCCCGTGCGGCTTTTGACAAAACCCCACAGCCCGCTGGGTGCACGCAGCATGACGACGATTGCGACAAACCCTAAAATGAGCAGGTAAACGGACCCAAGATCTGCGAGTGTCTCGCGGAGCAGGAAGAACACGATGGTTCCTATGATGGGGCCTTCGATGGTGCCAATGCCGCCAATCACCACGATGAAAATGACAAAGGCTGTCCAGTCATTCACGCTGAAAGCGGCATCCGGTGAAATGCGCAGCTTCTGCAGGAAAATCAGCGCGCCAACGGCCGATGTCAGGCCTGCGGTTACGATGTAGACAAAAAACTTGGTGCGCCAGATATCGATGCCCATCGCCTGTGCGGCGGTTTCATTATCGCGGATCGCCTGCAGGGCCAGCCCCTGCCGGGAGCGCAGGAACAGATAGACGCTGGCGATGACAAGGATCGCAATAGCCAAGGCTGCCCAATAGGCGGCATGTTCGCGGCCTGATCTGGACGAGGCAATGGACCGGACAATGTCAACCGGTATACTGGTTCCCGAGCCGCCACCCAGCGCTGAAATCTGCGCGGCGGAAAGGCGGAAAACTTCGGCGATGACCCAGGTGCCAATGGCAAAATAGGCGCCGCGCAGACGGAAGATCAATACTGCGACGGGAATGGAAATCAACGTTCCCAGAATAAAAATCAACGGGACTGCCGCCATGGGATGCACGCCCAGAAAAATAGCCAGTGCAAACAGGCAATACCCGCCAAACCCAACAAAGGCCTGCTGCCCTACCGAGACAAGACCCGCATAGCCTGCGAGAAAATTCCAAAGACAGGCCAAAGCCACATAAAGATAGATTTCACCGAAGAGGCGTAAATCGGCTCGGCCCGCCCACCAGGGAGCTGCCACAAGTGTGGCAAGCAAAAGCAAAGCCACAATTGAGGCTGCCCGGCTGGTCCGGGAGGATTGGACAATAATATGATCGGTTGCAGCGCTCATCCATCTACCCTCGGGAACAGGCCACGCGGACGCACAGCCAGCACGACGAGAAAGGCAATATGACCTGCCAAAAGCTGCCAGCCGGGGTTGATCTGTGCGCCTATATTCTGGCTGACGCCCAGAATGATGCCGCCAATCAGCGTTCCCCATAAATTGCCGAGGCCCCCAATTATGACTGCTTCGAATCCGAGGATCAGTCGGGCAGGGCCAACGGAAGGGTCAAAGCTGGTGCGGACAGCCAGGAAGATGCCGGCAATGGCAATGACCGCCATGGACAAGGCCATGGCAAGGCCGAAAATATGAGATTTGTTCAGGCCCATCAATTGAGCGATGTCCTGATTATCGGACACAGCGCGAAAGGCACGGCCAAGAGCGGTGCGGTAGAAAATCCACTGCAGCAACGCAATGATCACAACAGCTGCAACAAATGTCAGAACCGGCAGAACGCCAGCATTCAGTCCAGCGCCTAGCGGTATACTGGCTGTTTCCAACGCACCGGCGCTGAGCTTTTGCGGGTTCGCGGTAAAGACTTCCAGAAGTCCGTTTTGAATGATCACAGACAGACCAAACGTGACCAGCAGCGGCGGCAGAATATCTTTACCAAGTGTCTGGTTCAGCACACAGCGCTGCAGCAGATAGCCAAGTAGCGCCATGAAGGGCACAACAATGAGCAGAGCGACCATTGAATGCAGACCCAATGTTGTTGTCACAACAAGGCCAAGAAAGGCGGCCAGAACGATGAAGTCACCATGGGCAATATTGACCAGACGCATGACGCCGAAAATCAGCGACAGGCCAGCCGCGAACAGGGCGTAGAGCCCGCCCAGCAGGACGCCTTGAAGGACTGCATTTACCCAATCCATGAATCACACTCCGAAATAGGCATTGCTGATTTCCTCTCGAGAGATGGATTTGACGTCGCCTTCCAGCGAAACGCGTCCTTCCTGCAGACAATAGACGCGGTCAGAAACAGACAAGGCTTTTGCAATGTCCTGCTCAACGATGATGCTGGTCATGCCATCACCGACAATATTTGGAAGCGCGTCGTAAATGGTTTTTATGATGATTGGCGCGAGACCAAGGCTGATTTCGTCGAACAGAATCAAGTCGGGATTGGACATCAAAGCGCGGCCAATGGCGACCATCTGCTGTTGTCCACCTGACAGGGCTGTTGAAGGCACATTGCGGCGTTCTTTGAGAATTGGAAACAGTTCAAACACCGCTTCCAGATTCCAAGCACCGCTGCGGCCAACCTGACCGCCGATTTTAAGATTTTCTTCAACAGAGAGTGAGGGAAATAACTGGCGGCCTTCCGGCACCATGGCGATGCCGAGCCCGGCTACCTGATCGGCCCGCAAAGCACCGACAGGGCTTCCCTGCCACTGCACCATATCCGGTTCACTTTTCAGCAAGCCTGTGATGGCGCGCATAAGTGTTGTCTTGCCCGCGCCATTGGCGCCGATAATAGCTATGATTTCGCCCTGATTGACCTCGCAATCGATGCCGAACAGGGCTTGGAAATCACCATAGAAGGCTTTTAGGTTTTGAATTTTGAGGATCGGGTCAGACATCGACTTCAATCCCCATATAGATTTCCTTGACCTGCTTGCTATCCATGATGGCTTTTGGTTCGCCCTCAGCAATCTTGCGGCCAAAATCAATTACAACGAGGCGGTCAACCACAGCCAGCAAGGCATGCACAATGTGTTCGATCCAGATGATGGATATGCCGGTTGAGCGAATGTCCTTGATGGTGTCGACAAGCGAATGACACTCTTTTTCAGTCAGGCCGCCGGCAATTTCGTCCAACAATAGCAGCTTGGGCTTTGCGCAAAGTGCGCGGGTCAATTCAAGGCGCTTGCGTTCCAGCAACGTCAAATTTCCCGCCAGTATGTTCGCTTTTGGCAAAAGCCCGGTTTGTTCAAGCGCACCGAGACATTGCTCGTTAGCTTCTGATTTGGTGAGGCCAGCTCCATGGGTTGCTGCCACAAGAGCGTTTTCGAAAACAGTCATCGCGCCAAAGGGCTGCGGGATCTGGAATGAGCGTGCAATGCCGCTGCGGCAGCGCTTCGCGGCGCTCATACCGGTCACATCGGTTCCGTTGAACCAGATGCTGCCAGCATCTGGCGTCAGAGCACCAGTGATCAGATTGAACATGGATGTTTTGCCAGCGCCATTGGGTCCAATGACGCCGAGAGCTTCGCCGCTTTGCAACTCATAGCTCAGCTCATCGGATACTGTGATAGCACCGAATGCCTTGGAGACATCCTGCAGTTTCAGAACAGTTGACATGGTGTTTCCAAAATTGCCTCACCGGTCCGGAGACCGATGAGGCGGGTATCAGGTGCGTTGGATCAGATCAGCCGATCAGCTGCAATTCGCCACCAACCGGAATCTCCGGTGCGAGCTTGTTTGCTGTAATGACCAATTCCAATGCGTCACCCTGTTTCTGCCACTGGCCTGCTACCAGCGGTGTCTTGGTGACGTTCTTGACCGGACCTTTTGACCAATCAACAGGGCCAACGATTGTGTTGAGATTTGTTGCGGCAATGGCTTCAACAATGGCTTCCGGATCATCCAGGTCTGATGCTCGTGTGATCACATCTGCGGCCACTTCAAACAGTGCATGTTTAAAGCCGATTGGCTGCGTCCAGGCGCGGCCAGTATCAGCAACATAGCTGTCTGCCAGTTCTTTTGCTGATGCCTGTGTCAGGCTGGATGAGAACGGATGATTTGGTGACCACCAGATTTCAGAAGACAGACCATTGGCCCGCTCACCGAATGAATTGACAACTGATGGGAACAGAAGCGCTTTACCAATGGTGACAATCTTTGGATTGAAACCCTGCTGTGCTGCCTGTGACCAGAAATTGGCAAAGTCAGGTGGGATCATGTTGCCGGTGACGATTTCACAGCCAGCTTCCTTGAAAGCTGAAATCTGTGAAGAGAAATCATCAGACAATGGCTGATAGCGGCCCGGATCAACAAGATTGTATCCAGCGGCGGCCAGCGGCTTTGGCAGACCAAGCTCGGGATCGCCCCAGGCATTTCCATCCGCATCATTGGGGAAGAGACCAGCAACGTTCTTGGTGACGCCACTTGCGCTCCACATGTCCAGGAATGCGCCAATCACATCCTCAAGACCCCAGAAGAAATGGTAAGTGCTCCGGAACCCTTCGGCAGGGTTGCCGTTGCGGCCAAAGAAGTAAGGCTGCCATGGGCAGTCGGTCGTGATGCAGGGAACGTCGTTGATTTCAGCCTGATCAGCTACCGGATTGGTTGTTTCCGGTGTGGATGCTGCGACAATGAGGTCAACTTCGTCGCTGAGGATCAACTCGGCCGCGACTTCCGATGCCCGGTTGGGGTTGGATTGGGAATCCTTTGAGATGATTTCAACATCATAGGCTTTGCCATTGTTCATCAGGCCGCCAGCAAAGGCTTTCTGAATACCTGCCAGGACAAAATCATCCGCTTCGGTAAACGCTGCGACCGGGCCGGTGCGCGGGCTGACATGGCCAATTTTGATAACCGGATTGGCTGCATAGGCGCGGCTGTGACGCAGAATGGCTGGTGCTGCAATTGTAGCGCCCAGACCGGTGAGAACGGTTCGGCGTGTGACGCTGGCATGATTGGTTTTTCTTGTCATAGTCTTCCTCCTGAATTCCCGTCCTCCACAAAAGGCGGGTGATTTATTCCAGTATTGTATCGAGTTTCCTCAGATGCGTCGTGACACGGTTGCGGGTTGCATCGGCTGTCTCTGATGTCCAGCTGCGAAAACCCTCACCGGATTTCATGCCCAGTTTACCCTCGGATACAAGGCGCACCAGATAGGGCGACGGCGCGCCGCTTGCTTCCAGATCGGCTAGTACGTTTTGATGAATATCAAGGGTCAGATCGGTGCCGACGAGATCAGCATTTTCCAGTGGGCCAAGCACAGCAAGGCGGCGGCCAAAACTGGATTTGATAACGCTGTCAACAGCCTCTGCCGAGCAGACACCGTTTTCAACCAGGCTGACTGCCTCACGCCACAAAGCGTGCTGAAGGCGGTTGCCGATGAAACCGGGGACGTCTTTTTCAACCCGAACTGGAGTCTTGCCGATTTCAGCCAGAATGGCGACCATCTGCTCCATTGCCGCATCCGTGGTCCATTCGGTTCGAATGACTTCGACCAGCGGGATCATATGCGGCGGGTTCCACCAATGGGTTCCCAGCGCGCGGCTGCGGTCGTTGAGATTTTCCATGATGCTGGTAATCGGAATGACCGATGTGTTGGACGCCAGCAGGCAATGGGCCGGTGCAAGGGCTTCAACATCCGCGAAAATCTGCTGTTTCAGCGCCAGTTTTTCCGGCGCAGCTTCGACCACAAGATCGGCGTTGCTGACAGCATCAGACAAATCGGTGCAGGGTGTAACG
>CAZOCA010000260.1:0-5497 GCA_964578105.1 uncultured Pararhizobium sp. | reverse complement strand
GCGCTGTTGGCACGATCACCTCAGGAACCGCTATCGTTCTAAGCCATGGCATGGAGCACTGGCACCCGAACCCGGACTTCTTTTTCCAGCCAGGCGGTGGTCCTGTGCTGGATCTGGGGCCTTATTACATCGCGAATTTGATTAACCTCTTAGGGCCGGTCAAACGTGTGGCAGCGCTGACATCGATGGCTTCCAAGACCCGAACGATTTCCAGTGAACCACGTGCGGGGGAAACCGTCCCGGTAGATACGCCAACCAACATCCACGCTTTGCTGGAATTTGAACAAGGCGCAACCATCACCATGCTGTCCAGCTGGGATGTTTGGGCCCACCAGCATTCCGAAATGGAGCTGTATGGCACCGGCGGATCGGTCTATCTGCCTGATCCGAATTTCTTTGGTGGTGCCGTTTCAGCAGGCGGCGCTGATTTCTCCGATGTGGTTCCTTTGCCCCATTGGGATCATCCTTTTGGTGTCAACAATCAGGAGGATAAAGGCGTCGGTCGGGCAAATTACCGTGCTGCCGGGTTGGCAGACATGGCAATGGCCATTATGGATGGACGCGACCATCGTTGTTCCCTTGAGCGCGCGCTACACGCGGTCGATATTATGACCTCGATCCTGAAATCCGGTGAGACCGGCGAATTTGTAGCCATGAGCACCACATGCAGTCGCCCGGCAGCACTTGACATTGCCGAGGCCGAAGCACTTTTGAAGTAGGACCCCACATATGAACTGGTTTCCCAACGAAAATCGTTATGACAAAATGCGCTACAATCGCGTTGGCAAAAGCGGGCTGAGACTGCCTGCATTGTCTTTTGGGCTGTGGCATAATTTTGGTGATGAAACACCGCACGCAACGAAACAGGCTTTGTGTCGGCAGGCATTGGATTGCGGCATTACCCATTTCGATCTGGCCAATAATTACGGCCCGCCTCCCGGCTCAGCCGAAATCGCCTTTGGCGACATTCTGAAAAATGACTTTCGCGGTCTTCGCGACGAACTGATCATTTCATCAAAGGCTGGCTACCACATGTGGCCGGGCCCCTATGGTGAATGGGGCAGCCGTAAATATGTTATTGCCAGTTGCGATCAGAGCCTGAAACGCATGGGCCTCGATTATGTGGATATCTTCTATTCCCATCGCTTTGACCCAAACACGCCACTGGAAGAAACCATGGGCGCTCTGGATCACATTGTACGATCGGGCCGGGCGCAATATGTCGGCATTTCATCCTACAATTCTCAGCGAACACGGGAAGCAGTTAAAATTCTGAACGATCTCGGCACGCCTTGCCTCATTCATCAGCCCAGCTATTCCATGATCAATCGTTGGGTGGAAGAAGATGGACTTCTGGATACGCTTGATGATCTGGGTGTTGGATCAATTGTATTCTCGCCCTTGGCGCAGGGAATGCTGACCAACAAATATCTGGGTGGCATACCAACTGACAGCCGCGCGGCGCAAGGCTCGTCTCTTGATCCTGATTTCATCAATGAGAAAACCCTGTCGAACATACGGGCACTTAACGATATTGCGCAAAGCCGTGGACAGACACTGGCCCAAATGGCCATAGCGTGGGTGCTGCGCGGCGGGCGGGTGACGACCGCGCTCATTGGTGCCAGCCGTCCCGAACAGATCGTAGATTGTGTGGCGGCGCTTGATCAATCAGACTTCACGGACGAAGAGTTGGCACTGATCGACGGTCATGCCAAAGAAGCTGACATCAATTTGTGGGCAGCATCCGCAGAACGCGATTAGGATCAGGCCCAACGATACTGGCAAAACCTGGCGGAGAGAGAAATCTTTAGCCAGGTTTTTTTGTCAGGTTTTGCCAAATTTTGCATGGGCATGTTTTGTTGATACGGCTGTTTTTAACACAGAATCTTGCAGCCCGCTTGTAGCCGCATTGTCGTGCAAAAAGAGCCCCGGTCATTGGCAGGCATCCTTGCCTGTGCCATAGAGGCGGCCAAAACCAACGAAATAAAACCAAAAGCATTGTAAAAGCAAAAGGGAGCGGGACATGAAACTCGTACGTTACGGGGCGCTGGGCGCTGAAAAACCAGGCATACTCGATAGTGACGGTGCGTTGCGCGACTTGTCCGGGCACCTGCATGACATCGAGCCGGCAACGTTGACACGTGAGAGCCTTGCCCATCTGCGCGAACTCGATCCAGGCAGCCTTCCAATGGTGGATGGTCAGCCCCGCATTGGTGCCTGTGTCGGCTCTGTTCCCAACTACTTTTGTGTTGGTTTGAACTATGCAAATCATGCCAAGGAAAGCGGCATGGACTCCCCTTCAGAACCAATCCTGTTTTCCAAAGCCACCTCAGCCATTCAGGGTCCAACGGATGATGTCATTATCCCGAAGGGCAGCGTTAAGTCTGATTGGGAAGTGGAACTTGGGGTGGTTATTGGTGCCATGACTGAGCATGTCAGTGAAGCTGATGCGCTCTACCATGTTGCGGGGTATTGTCTCATCAATGATGTGTCCGAGCGCAGCTTTCAGATTGAACGCGGTGGACAGTGGATTAAAGGGAAGTCGGCACCAACTTTCGGGCCTATTGGCCCTTGGCTGGTCACAGCGGACGAAATTCCCAATCCCCAGGCATTGCCACTCTGGCTGAAACTGAATGGCGAAACCGTCCAGAATTCCAATACGTCTGACATGATTTTCTCTGTCGCGACGATTGTCAGCTACATGAGCCAGTTCATGCGGCTCATGCCGGGTGATGTGATCGCCACAGGGACGCCAGAAGGTGTTGGGATGGGCATGAAGCCACAGCGCTTTCTGGTCGATGGTGACCAGATGGAATTGGGCATCGATGGCCTGGGCACGCAGCATCAGAACGTGCACGCGTTCGGCCACTAGGGTCTGAGCCCTAGCCAAAGAACAACTTTGGATTGATCTACCTCAATGATTTTTGCGCAAGAATGCTCTAGATCATTTTATAGTCAGAGAGTTCGGGGCTCGGTTGGCTCCGGGCAATCGGCCGCTGAGTGGCCTTAGGTTCAATGTGGAGTTCCTGATGGATTATAACGCGCTGTTTAAAGAACAACTCGATAAATTGCGGGAAGACGGCAATTACCGCGTATTTGCAGAGTTGGAGCGCCACAGTGGTGGCTTTCCCAAAGCGACCCGCTACCGTGCGGACGGCACCGACGAAGTCACGGTCTGGTGCTCGAATGATTATCTTGGAATGGGACAGAATCCGCAGGTGATCAGTGCCATGACGGATGTCATAGCCAAATGCGGCGCGGGCGCTGGTGGAACGCGCAATATATCGGGCACAAACCATCACCACGTTTTGTTGGAACGCGAGCTGGCGGATTTGCATCGCAAGGAATCAGCGCTGATTTTCACATCAGGCTACGTGTCCAATTGGGCCGCTCTTGGGACGCTGGCGTCAAAGCTGCCTGGCTGCATTGTTTATTCAGATGCGCTGAATCACGCCTCCATGATTGAGTGCATTCGCCACAGCCGCGCTGAAAAACGTGTATTCAAACATAACTGCCCGGACGATTTGCGCCGCAAACTGGCTGCAGATGATCCTGCCGCTCCCAAACTGGTGGCATTTGAATCAGTCTATTCCATGGACGGTGACATCGCACCGATCAAGGAATTGTGTGACGTTGCAGATGAGTTCGGTGCCATGACCTATCTCGATGAGGTGCATGCAGTCGGCTTGTACGGGCCACGCGGTGGTGGGATTGCGGAACGCGAAGGTCTGATGGACCGCCTGACCGTAATTGAAGGCACGCTTGGCAAGGCCTATGGCGTGATGGGTGGCTACATCACGGGCTCGAACGAGCTGTGCGATTTTGTTAGAAGCTTTGCTTCGGGATTTATTTTCACGACGGCTATTCCGCCAGCATTGGCTGCCGGTGCTGTTGCCAGCATTCAATATCTGAAAAACAGCAACAAAGAGCGCACCCAACATCAGGAACGTGTTGCAGCCCTGCGTGCCAGGCTCGATGCCAAAGGCATTCCCCATATTTCCAATCCCAGCCACATTGTTCCGGTGATGGTCGGCAACGCCGGTAAATGCAAGTGGATCAGCGATCTGCTGCTCGACAATTACGGGATTTATGTCCAGCCTATCAATTACCCAACAGTTCCAGAGGGCACCGAGCGGCTGCGCTTCACGCCTACGCCACTCCACAGTGATGACGACATGGACAGATTGGTTGGGGCATTGTCTGATCTTTGGTCGCAATGTGCCTTGTCACGAGCTGTAGCTTGAGCCGTCTAGACTTTAAGAATGCCAATTGAGTAGCACTGTGAACTTGTGCCGCTCTACTTCAGATAGACGCTGTTTCAAGTCAGCTTTTGCAGCGTTTTGAGAGAATCGGCGCCGCGCATTTGATGTGTCTTCCTTCCTGATCTGAGCTACAATCAGACTATGGGAGACAGGAATTCACTGTTTTTGCGTTGAATTCCACCAAATAGACCTCAGTTTGCACGATTAGTAAGGCTTTACGGCCAGCACTGAATTGCCTTATTTCTTATCCAGTGTAATCTGCGAATTAGTAAATGTTGTTGATCAGCCTATGATTTGCAACCACTTGAAAAAGCGGAATATTTAGTGTCGAACGACGACCCGACAGACCGAAGTAAACCTTCGCCGGAGAACCGGACTGGTAGTCAGCATCCCGCAGACCCGCCAGCGGACCGGATTGGTCGAGCCGTGCCGCCATCGCAACCTGCGGTTTCTCAAAGGCCCGCTGCTCCACCTGACCAGCCAAGGCAGGGATTGCCATCTGTATCCGATGGTCCTTTCGGGTCGACACCACAGGACTTTGTCGCATCTCCACGCGCTCCCTCATCAGTGCCTGCGCCGCCAACTTATGATGATCCAAGGCAGGCCTCTGATGACCCGCAATTGGATGCGCAATTCGAAATTGAACGCGGAATTGGTGTGCGACCCGTCCCTGCAGTGCGACCAGAGCCTGTGCGAGTTACAGAGCCTGTTAGGGCCCCACAGCCTTTGAGAGCACCAGAACAACCACAAGCACCACAGGATTTACGGAACCCTGCACCGGCATACACACCCGCGCCACCACCGACTGATCAACAGTATGTGGTGCCGCCCCAGAGTAGGGCACCCCAGACCGCTGCCCCTCAAGATTTTGCGCGGCCATCCGTGTTACCGGATCCGGCGCCGACATATCCGGAACCACAACAATCATATGCTCCTGAACCAAGTTTTTCAGAGCCTGCGGTTCCAGAGCCTTTTGTGTCGCAACCCATTGCGCCTCAACCGAATGCGCCTGCTGAACCACATTACATCCATGTTCCAGAGGCTGCATCGCCTGCAGATCACTATTTGGATCCAACTTTGGGAGCCGTTCAGGCACAATCCGTTCAAGCGGAACCATTTGTGCCGTCCTTCGAGATTGGACAGGGCGCAGAGACCGGCACAAATGTGCCGATCGCGCCAACCTTGGAAACACAGGGAGCCGCAAGTTCGGGGGCATATACGTCTGACTCGAATAC
>CAZOCA010000259.1:0-5497 GCA_964578105.1 uncultured Pararhizobium sp. | reverse complement strand
CCTCAAATCTGGCCCGCAGTGTTGTCGATCAATTGCAGGAATTTGGTGAGACGCGTCGCGGCTGGCTGGGTGTCCGTATTCAACAGGTTACTGATGACATCGCCGAGAGCCTGGATATGGAAGAAGCAACCGGTGCGCTGGTAGCAGGCGTAACCGCAGACGGACCCGCTGAAAAATCTGGTGTCCAGCCCGGTGATGTCATTTTGACCTTCGATGGCAAAGAAGTGCCCAGCATGCGCGAATTGCCCCGCATCGTGGCCGATACGGCTGTTGGCAAAGCGGTTTCCGTAATCGTGCTTCGCGATGGTCAAGAAGTCGAGATTGCCGTCACGCTTGGCCGCTTGGAAGAAGGCGAAAAGCTGATAGCAGCTCAAGCAGATGCTGACGAGAATGAGGCGTCAAAACCGGTTGAAGTTCTGGGCATGATGCTTGGCGAGATCGACGATGAATCCCGCGCCAAGTTCGAACTTGCTGATGATGCTGAAGGTGTTCTGGTTGTCGATGTTGTTGAAAACTCGAATGCAGCTGAAAAACAGGTTCGTGCTGGTGATGTCATTCAAGAAGTCTCTCAGCAGAAAGTCAGCAGTGTTGATGATGTGGTAAAGCGCATTGCAGAACTGAAGGAAGAAGGCGGTCGCCGATCAGCTCTGCTGTTGCTGGTGAACAAGGATAATGAGCTGCGCTTTGTCGCTGTTCGGCTTGAAGAAGATGAAGCCGAGTAAGCGCTAGCCGTTTTTCACTAACTGATTCAAAAGACCGCGATTTCCTATTGAAATTGCGGTCTTTTTTTATCCCGCTTCTGTGACCCATTCTTCCCGTGCATAACCCTGAAGATACAGCAGCGCAGACAAATCATTATGCTCGATGCGCACATCTGCCTCTGCCGCGACTGCGGGTTTTGCGTGGATTGCGACCCCAAGACCGGCAAGACGAATCATGCCGAGGTCATTGGCGCCGTCGCCAACGGCAATAGCCTGTTGCGGTGTGGTGCCAAGGCGCGCAGTGATTTGTTCCAGCGCTTCAATTTTTGCCTGTCGTCCCAAAATAGGTTCCTGAACCGTGCCGGTCAGCAATCCGTGTTCGACATTCAGAATATTGGCGCGGTTTTCATCAAAACCGATGCGACCGGCAATCCGGCTTGTGAACGCTGTAAAGCCACCTGATACAAGCGCCGTGTAAGCGCCGTGCTGTTTCATGGTAGCAACCAGCGCTGTGCCTCCCGGCGTCAGGGTGATGCGGTTCTGGATCACTTCATCGACAACCGATTCCGGCAGACCTTTGAGCAAAGCGACGCGTTCTCGCAATGCCGGTTCAAATTCGATTTCGCCGCGCATGGCTGCTGCGGTTATGGCGGACACTTTTTCTTTCAGACCCACTTCTGCGGCCAGTTCATCAATGCACTCCTGGCCAATCATTGTGCTGTCCATGTCTGCGATCAGCAATTTACGACGGCGCGCATCTGATGGTTGAAAGGCGTAATCGATTGCATGTCCCTGAAGAAACTCTTCAGCGGCCGCAAAATCACTTTCGGCCAATGGCAGATCAACAGCCTGACCGGGATGTAGCCAGACAGGTTCCTGCGTGTTAGCCAGTCGTTGCTTGATTGTTGTGACGAAGCCGGAAAAATCCACAAAGTCGGGGGCGGCAATTAACGTCAGAACAAATGGCATGGAAACTCCAGGGCTTTAAAGAATTTAAGGTTGGACAAGGTGACAAAACGCGCGGTGTTGATAGCCGGACCAACGGCCAGCGGCAAGTCCGGCTTTGCCATGGCGCTGGCAAAGCAGCTTGACGGTGTCATTGTCAACGCAGATTCCATGCAGGTCTATGATGGGCTGCGAATTTTGACTGCGCGCCCTTCAGTGGAAGATGAGCAGGTCCTGCCCCACCGGCTTTATGGTCATGTTGCTCCGGACACGCGCTATTCGGTCGGCGGCTGGCTGCGGGATGTCTCGCCAGCACTGAAGGACATTTGGGACCAAAAACAATTGCCAATTCTGGTTGGTGGCACGGGGCTCTATTTCAAAGCCCTGACAGAAGGCATTGCAGAAACACCCCACATTTCCGAGCAAGAACACGCAGCGTTTGTGGCAGATCATGCCGATATCGACATTCAGGATTTGCAGAACCGCCTTGCCCGGCTTGATCCGGTGTCGGCCAACAAGATCGAACGCAATGACCGACAGCGAACCCTGCGTGCCCTGATGGTGCTGGAGCATACCGGACAGAGCTTGTCGGACTGGCAACGCAGTGCTGAGCAGCAGGCGCTTCTGCCATTGGCTCAGACAGTTCACCGGGTTCTCATGCCAGCCGACCGGGCCTGGCTTTATGCGCGTATTGAGAAGCGGTTTTTGGCCATGCTGGATGAAGGCGGGGAAGCTGAGGCTTTGAACCTGTTGCAGAAGAACCTGGCAGACGGTCTGCCAGTCGTGAATGCCATCAGCCTGCCGCACTACGCGGCCCATGTGAAAGACCCTGAGACGATTGACCGCACAGGCGTGGTTGAAAAGTCGGTGCGTGATACGAGGCGCTACGCCAAGCGGCAAATGACGTGGTTTCGCAACCAGATGAGAGACTGGCCCCGGCTTGATCCGATGGAATGGGCTGATGACAGCGATAAGATGCTGAAAGATTTACAGCAAATCGCGCAAGAATTGGAAAAACAGGCTTGACCGCATTTCACGTCGCATCTAACTTGCCCAAACTTGAAACGGAGCATTTGATGTTGAAATCTGTAATTCTTGTGGTGATGAGGCGCGTTGCCGGGGCGATTTGATAATCGCACCGAATGGTAACGCGCAGCTAAGGTCCCAAACGGGGCCTTTTTTGTTGCCCGATCAGAATACAGAAATGCATGAATTGGTTTTCGGCGCACAGATATACGGGAGTAGAGCATCGTGACGCGCAATATGGACGGCAAAGAAATGACCGGAGCAGAAATGGTCATTCAGGCCCTGAAAGATCAGGGTGTTACAGATTTGTTTGGGTATCCGGGCGGCGCCGTGCTGCCAATTTATGATGAAATTCATCAGCAGAGTGATGTCCGCCACTACCTTGTGCGCCATGAACAAGGCGCTGGACACGCTGCCGAAGGCTATGCGCGCTCAACTGGCAAGCCAGGCGTTGTTCTGGTGACATCCGGCCCTGGCGCCACCAACATGGTAACCGCCCTCACCGATGCGTTGATGGATTCCATTCCCCTTGTCTGCATTACCGGCCAGGTACCAACGCACCTCATCGGCAATGATGCTTTTCAGGAATGCGACACTGTGGGTATTACGCGCCCTGCCACCAAACATAACTGGTTGGTACGCGATGTTAATGATCTGTCGCGCATTCTGCATGAAGCCTTTTACGTTGCCACAACCGGACGTCCCGGACCGGTTGTTGTTGATGTTCCAAAGGACGTGCAGTTTGCAACAGGCATCTATACCGGCCCCAAAAATGTTGCGCATAAGACCTATCATCCGCAGGTCAAAGGCGAGTTGAGCGAGATCAGCCGCGCCGTTGACATGATGATGAATGCCCAACAACCGGTCCTTTATACCGGTGGTGGTGTTATCAATTCCGGCCCGGAAGCGACGCATTTGCTGCGCGAACTGGTTGCCCTGACAGACTTTCCCATCACCTCGACATTGATGGGCCTTGGGGCTTATCCGGCTTCAGGCGATAATTGGCTGGGCATGCTGGGCATGCACGGAACCTATGAAGCCAACATGGTCATGCATGATTGCGATGTGATGGTTTGTGTTGGTGCAAGGTTTGATGACCGCATCACCGGCAGACTGGACGCTTTTGCGCCCAATGCGAAGAAGATCCACATTGATATTGATCCCTCTTCCATCAACAAAAACGTACGCGTTGATGTGCCGATCGTTGGCGATATCGCTCATGTTCTGGAAGATATGATCCGGCTGGTGCGTGGCAGCAGCCGCAAACCGGACAAAGCCGCAATGAAAACGTGGTGGAAACAGATTGACCATTGGCGCGACCGCAACTCGCTGGCCTACGCGCCAAATAATGATGTCATCATGCCCCAATATGCCATTCAGCGCATTTATGAGCTGACCAAGCATCTGGACAGTTATATTTCCACCGAAGTGGGTCAGCATCAAATGTGGGCAGCCCAGTATTATGGTTTTGAAGAACCAAACCACTGGTTGACCTCCGGTGGGCTGGGTACAATGGGCTATGGATTGCCTGCAACGATTGGCGCGCAGGTTGCGCATCCAGACAGTCTTTGTCTGTGTGTGGCCGGCGATGCCTCTGTTCAGATGAACATTCAGGAGATGGCAACAGCGGTTCAGCATGAATTGCCGATCAAGATTTTCATCCTGAACAACCAGTATATGGGCATGGTGCGGCAGTGGCAGCAATTGCTTCATGGCAACCGCCTTTCGAACAGCTACACGGAAGCTATGCCAGATTTTGTCAAACTGGCTGACGCTTACGGCGCTGTCGGCATGCGGGTGGAAAAGCCAGCTGAGCTGGATGATGCAATCAATGAAATGATTGCGGTAAAGCGACCGGTTATCTTTGATTGCCGTGTTGCCAATCTGGCGAACTGCCTGCCGATGATCCCATCGGGCAAGGCACACAATGAAATGCTTCTGCCGGATGAAGCCAGTGATGAAGCCATGGGCTCTGCAATTGATGAAGCAGGCAAAGCGCTGGTGTAATCCAGCGCTTTTGCGTCTTCTGAAAGAGATGAATTGAGACACTTATGAGCGATACAGTTCTTAAAGACCAACCGGGATCGGCCTATTTCATTCCCGAATTCCTCGACACGCTCGAGACACATACTCTGTCAGTTCTGGTGGATAATGAGCCGGGTGTTCTGGCGCGGGTCATCGGCCTGTTTTCTGGACGTGGCTATAATATTGACAGTCTGACGGTCTCTGAGACCGAGCATGAAAAGCATCTGTCGCGCATCACCATCGTGACAACCAGCACACCGCAGGTCCTGCGTCAGATTCGCTCACAGTTGGAGCGGCTTGTGCCGGTCCATCGCGTGGTCGACCTGACCCGGTTGGCGGACGAACGTGGCTACGACAAACCACTGGAGCGCGAACTGGCTCTGGTCAAAGTGGCTGGAAAAGGTGACCAGCGTGTGGAAGCCCTGCGTCTTGCCGATGCTTTCCGTGCGCAGGTCATCGACGCCAATATCAACCATTTCGTGTTTGAGATTACCGGACGCAGTTCAAAGATCGAACAGTTCATCCAGATCATGAGTCCCCTCGGTCTGGTCGAGGTCTCACGGACTGGCATTGCGGCGCTCAGCCGTGGTCCGGAAGCGATGTAAGTCAAAGGGGCCGCACCCCTTTTACATGGGCGTGGCCTCAACACCGTTTCAAACTGTCCGGTAGCATGGCAACAACAAGCCGGGCCAAATTGCGCGCCCAAGCCTACCAATCCTTCAGTTCCAGCGTTAGACCGCGTCGTTTCTGATTGCCGCCAATTTGCTTTTGAATGATCGGCTCACTGGCACACTGTCGCC
>CAZOCA010000258.1:0-5533 GCA_964578105.1 uncultured Pararhizobium sp. | reverse complement strand
GTGCAAATCTTTGATGATTACGCGCATCACCCGGTTGAGATTTCAGCCGTGTTGAGGGCAGCGCGCTCTGCCGCAAAGCGCAATGTTGTTGCCGTGGTTCAACCACACCGTTACACGCGCCTGCAGAGCCTTTTTGAAGACTTCTGTGCCTGCTTCAATGATGCCGACACAGTTATTGTTGCGCCGGTCTATGCCGCCGGAGAAGAGCATATTGAAGGCGCTGATGAAAAGGCTCTGGCGGAAGGATTGCGCATGCGCGGCCATCGCCATGTTCTGGAACTCTCTTCGTCTGATCAATTGGCGGAACTTGTCAGCCAGAACACCGACGCGGGCGATCTGGTTATTTGTCTTGGTGCCGGATCCATCACCAAATGGGCCTATGATTTGCCCGTTGGCCTTGAAGAAATCGGGGCGCGGGCGTGACGCAATCCCTTGTAGAGCGCATACGCAATGCGGTGCCTGATATCAGGGGTTCACTGACAGAAAACTCTGATCTGTCGAAAATTACCTGGTTCCGCGTTGGTGGCCCTGCAGAAGCCTTGTTCATGCCTGCAGACGACGCTGATCTGGCAGATGTCCTTGCTGCTTTGGACGATGATGTGCCGGTTATGGTTCTGGGCCTTGGCTCCAATCTTCTGGTGCGCGATGGAGGAATTCCGGGCTTGGTTATACGCCTGTCTGGCAGGGGATTTGGTCAGGTTGAAGTGACCGGAGATCATACCATTCATGTGGGCGCGGCCGTGCCGGATGTGCGGCTGGCAAAGGCCGCCGGTGAGGCGGGTATCGCTGGCTTTTCGTTCTATCGCGGCATTCCCGGCTGCGTTGGCGGTGCTCTGCGCATGAATGCCGGAGCCCATGGTGGAGAGACCAAGGATATTTTGATAGAGGCACATGCGGTTGACCGTAAGGGCCATCAACACGTCCTTTCCAATGCCGATCTGGGCTATGCTTATCGCCATTGTTCTGCACCCAAAGATTATATTTTTACCAAAGCCATTTATCGCGGTGCCGCCGGAGACCCGGCTGATTTGCTGACGGAAATGGATGAAGTTGCTCGTTATCGTGAAGAAGTTCAGCCGGTCAAAGAACGCACCGGTGGCTCCACCTTCAAGAACCCGCCAGGCCATTCCGCATGGCGAGTCATCGACGAAGCCGGGTTTCGGGGGCACCGCGTAGGTGGCGCACAAATGTCTGAAAAACATTGCAATTTCATGATCAATGTTGACGGCGCTACCGGCTATGATCTGGAAACATTGGGTGAAACTGTCCGCGCCGGGGTGAAGGCGCATTCCGGTATTGAACTGGAATGGGAAATCAAGCGGCTTGGTATATTCAGGCCTGACGAATCTGTGATTCCCTCAATCGGCCAGTCGTAACCTTTCATTAATCATATTCGTCAGTTCTTTAGTCACGGAATCCGTCTGATTTCGTGGCTTTTGGTACACAAATCGTAAATCAGTCACGCAATCTGCAATTCGTAAACCAAACTTTTACCTGTTCTTAACCATGATGGGTTGGAACAGAGGTTCATAAAAGTTTGTGACGCGCCCGAAAGTGCGTCGCTGAGGCAGAACCGCCAAAGAGAGTTCAGGCCCGATCTGATTTGGGTCAACGCGGATTAGGAATTGCATGACGCAGGCAAAACATATTGCTGTTTTGATGGGAGGGTGGTCTTCAGAGCGCCCGGTCAGCCTTGCGTCTGGTAAACCCTGCGCTGAGGCCTTGCGCACATGCGGCTACGATGTGACCGAGATCGATGTAGATCGCGATATCGCTTCTGTACTCACGAAGCTCCAACCTGACGTGGCATTCAATGCGCTTCACGGCCCCTTTGGTGAAGATGGCACCATTCAGGGCGTTTTGGAGATACTGAACATCTCCTACACCCATTCTGGGGTTTTGGGCTCGGCCCTGGCCATGAACAAGGAAAAAGCAAAATTTGTGATGGGAGCGGCCGGTGTGCCTGTTGCTGATTCCAAAGTTTTGCACCGGCTGGAAGCCGCAAAGAAACATGTTCTGCAGCCGCCTTACGTTGTGAAGCCTGTCAATGAGGGCTCCAGTTTTGGCGTTTTGATCGTGTCTGCTGAAGCCGCTCATCCGCCACAAGAGCTTTATTCCGATGAGTGGCCCTATGGCGATATCGTTATGGTTGAAAGCTATGTTGCTGGGCGCGAATTAACCTGTGGCGTGATGGGTAACACCGCGCTGGGCGTCACCGATATTATTTCGCAGGGCAGCCCGTTCTACGATTTCGATGCCAAATATGCCGATGGCGGTTCCCAGCACATCTTGCCAGCTGAATTGCCGAGCGCTCTTTATGAGGCAATTCAGAACCATGCAGTTGCCGCGCATAATGCCCTTGGGTGTCGCGGTATTTCGCGGGCGGACTTCCGCTATGACGAAGCCAAAGAGGAATTGATCTGTCTGGAGGTTAACACCCAGCCAGGCATGACACCGACATCGTTGGTTCCCGAAATGGCCGCACATGCTGGCTATGACTTTCCTGCTCTCATGAACTGGATGGTGGAGGACGCGTCATGCAATCGTTGATCCGCCGTGCCATGGGCCGTCCAGCTATTCAGCCAACTGTAACCGTGCTGGACTTCTCCTTTCTCCATCGCATGCTGGCAGCAGAAAAAACCATACTGCCGCGCGCACTGCGCAAACCTGTTCGCATTCTGTCGCGTCTGCAATTTGAAGTGCCGCAATGGATCGGGAAAAAAGCCGCAATCGGCTTGCTCGCATCAACTGCGGTCTATGGATTGATCATCGGGGGGCATGCCACCTCGCTGGTTGGACATGCAACGTCTCTGACCGGCCTGAAAGTTCAGGAAGTGCGCATCAAGGGCCAGGTCGAAGCATCAGAAGGCGATATCATTCGTTCGCTGGATCTGAAGACACACGCGTCAATGGTCTTGTTCGATGCAGCCGCTGCACGCAGTCGCATTCAATCCATGCCATGGATCGAAGAAGTCAGCATTCGCAAGACCTATCCTGGCAGCGTTGACATCGTTATCAAGGAGCGCCAGCCATTCGCTCTTTGGCAGAGCGGCAAAGTCGTGTCCATTCTGGATGCTGACGGCCAGATCATAACCGGTCTTGAGGACAACAAATTTGCCTCTCTCGTGCTGCTGGTTGGTGAAGGTGCGGACATGGCGGGCCCTGCCTTCTTGGAGACATTATCAGACTTCACCATTGTCGAATCACGTGTTCGTGCAGCCGTGTTGGTTGCAGGCCGCAGATGGAACCTTGTCTTGGATAATGGTCTGGAAGTGAAACTACCGGAATCCAACATGGAGCAGGCGCTGTCGAGAATGGCGATGCTGCAGTCCGACAATGAACTGCTGGACCGCGACATTCAGACCATTGATCTGCGTATTGCTGGCCGCATGGCTGTGCGTTTGCCAGAGACTGCAATGGAAGAGCACAAAAAGGCCTTCGACAAGCGTGTCAAAGAGCTAAAGGCAGGGGCAATCTGATGATGCAATTCGGTTCTGCCAAACCAAACACATTCCGGCCATTATCGCCGAAAAAATCCGCAGTGGTATCTGTGCTCGATATCGGCTCCAGCAAAGTCTGTTGCCTGATTGCTCGTCTGCGCCCTCTTGAGGGTTTTGATGTGTTGCCTGGCAGAACGCATTCTGTTGAAGTGCTTGGCATCGGTCATCAACAATCTCGCGGTATCAAGACGGGCGTCGTGGTTGATCTGGATGGAGCGGAACAGTCCATTCGGCTGGCGGTTGATGCGGCTGAACGCATGGCGGGCATTACTGTTGAGAGTCTGATTGTCAGCGTCACCAGCGGGCGTGTTTCAAGCGAATCCTATTCTGCCAACATCGGTGTGTCTGGTCACGAAGTGTCGGACTACGATATTCAAAAGGTTCTTCAGGCTGGCAGTACCCATTCGGTGGGTGACGATCGCAGGGCCATCCACTCTCTGCCAATCGGTTATGCTCTGGATGGCAATCGCGGCATTGATGATCCACGCGGTATGATCGGCAAGGACCTTGGGGTCGACATGCATGTGGTCACTGCTGATACAGCGCCGCTGCGCAATTTGGAACTCTGCATCAATCGCTGTCATCTGAGTGTTGAGACGATGGTGGCGACACCGTATGCCAGCGGTCTTGCATCGCTGGTGGAAGATGAAGCTGGTCTTGGTGTGACCTGCGTCGATATGGGCGGTGGCACCACCACAATGTCGATCTTTATGGATGGGCATTTTGTCCACGCCGACGCCATTGCCGTTGGCGGGCACCATGTGACCATGGATATTGCACGCGGCCTGTCTACGCGCATGGTTGATGCTGAACGCATCAAGGCGCTTCATGGCAGTGCTCTGCCAAGCGTGTCTGAAGATCGTGACATCCTGTCAATTCCTCAGGTCGGAGATGGCGATGATGATGTCCCCAATCAGGTCCCGCGTTCTACATTGACACGCATTATCCGCCCAAGGGTGGAAGAAATTCTTGAACTCATTCGCGATCGCCTCAGCGCATCCGGCTATGCCCCCCATGTGGGTCGCCGCATCGTTCTGACTGGCGGCGCGTCACAGCTGACTGGCATGACAGAAGCCGCCCGACGAATCATCGGACGTAATGTCAGGCTTGGACGCCCATTGGGCGTTGTCGGACTGCCGGAGGCGGCCAAAGGGCCGGCATTTTCGGCAGCGGTAGGTCTTCTGATCTATCCCCAGATTGCGCAATTGGAGCAACTTCGCCCCCGCGCAACAACCAAGGTTCTTCTGAATGGCACGGACGGGTATTTTTCCCGTGTCGGACAGTGGTTCAAAGAGAGCTTTTGATGCGTAATTTCAGGAGCATAACGATGACGAGGTCGCCGGACGGGAACGCTAAATGCCTTCACCACCGGCTTAGAGAAATGGAGCGACCCGATAGCAACCGGTCGACCGAGACATTAACGAGGGTAAAATGACGATTAACTTGCAAATGCCTGAAATTACCGAATTGAAGCCACGGATCACCGTGTTCGGCGTGGGTGGAGCCGGTGGTAACGCCGTCAACAACATGATCCGAGCCGGTCTGCAAGGTGTAGACTTTGTAGTCGCCAACACCGACTCCCAGGCGCTTTCCATGTCCCATGCTGAACGCGTCGTTCAGATGGGTGTTGCCGTAACCGAAGGGCTTGGCGCTGGTTCTCAGCCTGAAGTCGGTCGTGCGGCAGCAGAAGAAGTTATGGACGAAATCAATGACCATCTGAACCAGGTTCATATGGCATTCATTACCGCCGGTATGGGTGGTGGCACCGGAACTGGCGCTGCACCTGTCGTTGCTCGTGCGGCTCGCGAGTCCGGCATTCTGACGGTTGGTGTCGTAACCAAGCCGTTCCACTTTGAAGGCAAGCGGCGCATGGCGCTGGCTGAAGCCGGCATTGAAGAGCTGCAAAAACATGTGGACACGCTGATTGTCATTCCCAATCAGAATCTGTTCCGCATTGCCAATGAGAAAACCACCTTTGCCGATGCGTTTGGCATGGCCGATCAGGTGCTTTACTCCGGTGTTGCCTGCATTAC
>CAZOCA010000257.1:1273-5535 GCA_964578105.1 uncultured Pararhizobium sp. | reverse complement strand
GGGGAGCCGAGAATAAATGTTATGACAAAAAATAATGCGATGGAAATTTGGCGCCAGGCACCATAATCATCATTGGCATAGCCGGCTCCTGTCATGATCGAAATCACATTGAAGGCACCGTAGCGCAGCCCTTCAAGACCGGGATGAACCCCCCGCATCGTCTCATAGCCCCAAATGGCAAGAATGAATAAAAGCAGAATGCCAAAGAAGCCCCGAACCTGCTGATCGGTGAACATGGGTTTCATGCGCCCCTGAAAGGCTTGCACCCAAAGCAGAAAGGGCAGGCTGCCCGCCAGCATGAAGACCATGCAGATCGTGTCAATCAAAGCACTGTCAAAATAGGCCAGCGAGGCATCCTTGGTTGAAAACCCGCCTGTGGCGACTGTTGTCATGGCATGAAACAAAGCATCGGAAGCACTCATCCCGGCGACGGAATAGGCAAAGGAACACATCACCGTCAGGGTAATGTAAATCAGGGTCATGGCCCCGGAAATCTGTGTCACGCGCGGGAGAATGGCATCGGTGGAATCAAACGCTTCCGCCTTGAATATCTGCATGCCGCCAATCTGCAGCATCGGTAGAATGGCAACCGCCATAACGATGATTCCAAGACCACCAAGCCATTGCAGGATGGCCCGCCAGAACAGGATACCAAGCGGCGTGGAGTCCAGATCGGTGATCACGGTGGCACCTGTCGTGGTCAAGCCGGACATGGACTCAAAAAATGCATCCGTGAAGCTTGGCACAACACCGGAGAAGTAGATCGGCAAGGCGCCGAAAGTGGCCAGCGCCAGCCAGGCTGAAACAGTCATCAGGAAAGCCTGCCGTGTGCCAAGGCCCCGAACCGTTCCACGGGTTGCCAGCCACAATCCAAGCCCGAACAGAGTGGTGACCAGAGACGCCACGGCAAAGCTGCGCCAGGCAATATTGCCAAGAGCGGCGTCCATAATGGCAGGGGCCATCATGGTCACACCCAAAATCGCTGTCAGGATGCCCATAACCAGCAAAACGGGCCTGAAATCCAGCGCCGATTGCGCTGGTATCAGCGGATCAGATGCAAAGGCGGCGCCAGCCCGATTATCTGCCTGTCCGCCCAAAATATCTGGCGGCTGCATTCGGTTGCTGGCAATTTTAACAGGTGGCAATTCAGCCATAAAAGAGTTTGCCGGTCTGTTGATAACAGGAAGACCCTGTTTAGCCGTTTAAAATGGGTTTGTCCCGCACCTTAATTTTGCAATGCAATGACCAAAACAGATTGCGCAAGATGTGCCTCAGAGCGCGTAGCGCGTCGCCTCGGCACCAAAATGCTTGATGTAGCGCTCATCAATGTCTGACACAGGCAGAACAATCAGCACATCTGTCGTGCCGAATTGATGGTCGATCACCGCACCGTCGCCGATTTTAGCGCCGATGCGCAGATAGCCCTTCACCAAAGGCGGCAGTTCCCGAAGCGCTGTTCTGGCGGACATGGCATCCTTGGACAGAAGATTCATATCCGTATAGCGGTTTGGCAGCGCGGTCACGGACCATTCAGGCGCAGTCGCGGCATGATGATGCAAGAACGAAAGCGCAGTTGCATTGTCCTGCGGATCAGTTCCGGCAAAGGAAGCGCAGCCAAACATCACATCCAGATCATGCGCCCGCACATAGGACCAGATGCCATGCCACAACAATTCAACCGTCCGGCTGGTGCGGTATTCCGGCAGCACACATGAGCGGCCCAGTTCCAGAAACTTCAAATGGGAATGGCGCGCCAGAAGCGGCGCAATATCATATTCTTCAGCAGTGTAAAAACCACCATGCAACTCGGCAATTTCTTGCCGCAAAAGACGGTAGGTTCCAACGATGCGAGGTTTTTTACTTCGGTTTGGTGATTCATGATCAAACACTAAAAGATGATCGCAAATCCGGTCGAACCGATCCTCGTCCCGGCGAAAAAAGCGTGTTTTGGCATCAGCTACTGCAGCCATTTCGCCGTAAAACACCTTGTAACGCAGTGCTTGCGCCTTGCGCAGCTCCCGCGGTGTTTGGGCCAGCCGGACTTCCAGATTGCCAATACGACCGCCAACAGACCCTTTGAGGCCCCCGTATAGGCCTGCAAAATTGGGAAGCACGCGATTGGGGAATTGTGGAAGCGGCAAAAGCGCCCGTGGGGAGAATCCCTGGAGCGCCCGCGGCGAAAATCCATGGCGCGAGGCAGAGCGTAGCCGCTGCCAGGTCGATAGTGGTGTACCCAACCCCGTTCGCATCACAAGTTCCCACCCTTATGAACTGAAGCTCCTCATCGAAGCACACTCAGCCAGCAAATCTGCTGTCTTGCATATAGGCGCGATTCGCCCCCGCACAAACTGCTTTATCCCGATTTTTTGAACATCCGATGACAGTTTGGTGGGTAGCACTCAAGCCTGTGATGTGCCGCCATCCCCGACCATGCGGTAACTCAGCGCTTCGGCCAGATGCACCCGGCCAAGTGCGTCCGATCCATCAAGGTCTGCCAGGGTGCGGGCTATCTTCAGCACACGGTGATAACCCCGCGCACTGAGTTTCATGGCTTCGGCAGCATCTTTCAGCAGTGTCAGGCCTGCTGCATCAGGCGCGGCCACTTCGCTGATAAGGTCTGCGGGCGCGGCAGCAATGGTGCGGATATCAGGATGGCCAATTGCGGCGAAGCGCTCGGCCTGAAGGGTTCGGACTTTTGCCACACGCGCCGCGACCGCTTGGCTGGCTTCGCTTGGTTTGGGCGTAATCAGATCGCTTGCTGTGACCGCCGGAACTGCAATGCGAATATCAATGCGGTCCAGAAACGGGCCGGAAATACGCGCTTGATAATCATTGGCGCAGCGCGGCCCGCGCGGACATTTATAGCCCGGTTCCCCGGCGCGTCCGCATTTGCAGGGGTTCATGGCTGCGATCAGTTGAAAGCGTGATGGGTAGGTGAGCCGGTAATTCACACGAGCAATGGAGGTTTCGCCGCGTTCCAGCGGTTGCCGCAGACTGTCCAGTACCTGCGGCGCAAATTCGGGCAATTCGTCAAGAAACAGAATGCCATTATGCGCCAGCGACACCTCGCCCGGCTTGGCGCGAATGCCGCCACCAACCATGGCCGCCATGGATGCGGAATGGTGCGGTTCGCGGAACGGACGCCGGTCCGACAGACCACCTACAGACAGACTGCCTGCGATGGAAGCAATCATGGAGACTTCCAAAAGCTCCTTGGGCGAAAGGGGTGGCAGAATAGAGGGCAGTCTGGCGGCTAACATTGATTTCCCGGCACCGGGAGGACCGACCATCAGCATGTTGTGGCCTCCGGCGGCGGCCACTTCCAGTGCTCGGCGCGCGGTTTCCTGTCCTTTGATGTCAGACAGATCGGGCAGGTTTTCTGCCGGCGCGTGGATCGCAGGCTCTGGGTTGGACAGGACTTGCGTCCCTTTGAAGTGATTGGCCAGTTGGATCAGGTTTTCCGGCGCCAGCACCTCCAGATCCGTTCCGGCCCAGGCGGCTTCCCGGCCACTGGCAGCAGGGCAGATCAGTCCCTTATCCATGGCATTTGCGGCAATCGCAGCGGGCAAAGCACCCGTGACGGCGGCAATACTGCCATCCAGTGCCAGTTCACCCAGAACCACAAAGCGGCTGAGAAATTCTGCGGGCAGGGCGCCGATTGCCGCCATCAGACCCAGTGCGATTGGAAGGTCATAATGGCTGCCTTCCTTGGGCAGATCCGCCGGTGCCAGATTAACCGTGATCCGGCGCGGTGGCAGCGACAGGCCGGATGCATGCAAAGCCCCACGCACCCGCTCGCGGCTTTCCGCCACGGCCTTGTCCGGAAGACCGACAATTGTGAAGGCAGGCAGACCCGGTGCCAGCAGAACCTGCACATCAACCGGCACAGCTTCAATGCCTTGAAAACTGACAGTGGTGACGTGTGCAACCATGCGGGGAGGGTCCTGATTCGAGATAAGGTTCGGCTGCAATATTGCAGGGAAACAAGACGCTGGCAAAACCACTGATTGATGGAGCCATCAACCGGCAACAACGGCCATCAGCCGGTCAGGCCGCATAAAGTTTCCTGAGCAGCACCAGTGCCCGGTCAGATCGAGCGCTGCAAGCGGCTTCGGATAAGGGCTCCAATTGCCCGATCACTCGGCGTATTTGCAGATCACCGATCAGCAAACCCAGATAAATCTCGGTCGCCTCAGACGAGTTTTCAACCGCCAGAACACCGGTTTGCACCATACGGTCGAGCAATTTTTCCAGCAGGGGTG
>CAZOCA010000257.1:0-1263 GCA_964578105.1 uncultured Pararhizobium sp. | reverse complement strand
GTGCTATCGTGCCGCGACCGGCCTCGGAAATGGTTGCGCCCAATGCGCCACTGCTGTCCGAAGCTGCCGCCCGATTAAGGGCAATGGCGCGCTCGCTGGTTAGCAGCGTCAACAGTTTCGCGCCGATCTGTTCAAGGGCTGCCAGCGGATCGCCATCCTCTGTCAGGCTGGCCTCCAACTCGGCTTTCACGACCGCTGCATTGTCTTGAACCATGGCTGCAAACAGGTTTTGCTTGTCACCGTACCAGCGATACAGCGTCTCGTTGGAGGCGCCCGCTGCTTTGGCAATGCTGAGCATGGAGGTGCCACCATAACCGTGCCTGGACAGCAGGGCATAGGCTGCTTCGGCAATCTCCTGATGCCGCTTCTGTTTCTTGTCGGTCCGCATATCAAATTCCAAATTTGGCTTGCCAATTACCGTACACATCTATACGGAATAGTAAATACGTACATTTATGTACGGTAAAGGAGTTTGGACATGCCAATGATGATTTCAACCATGATCTCCCTGTCTTTGATCCTATGCGCGGCGATCTTCGGTTTTTTCTATGCCTGGGTCTGTTCCACCATGTGGGGACTGGATGCAGCAGATCCACGCATCGCGATTTCTGCCATGCAGGCGATGAATGCCTCTGTCCGAAACGCCGTCTTTGCGCCGGCATTCTTCGGAACGCCATTGGTTCTGGTAGCCACCGCAGCGCTGCTCTGGGCGCGTGATTACAAAACAAGTGCAAAGTTTTTTGCGCTCAGCGGCGCGGTCTATCTGTGCTTCGGTCTTATTCTGACAATGGCCGTCAATGTGCCCATGAATGAAGCGCTGGCCCGCATTGTTGTTCCGGAAAATCTGGATGCCGCCAAAGCAATCTGGCAGGACTATTCAAAACCTTGGCAGGTCTGGAATCAATCACGCACCGCCGCGTCCGGTCTGGCATTTCTGCTGGCTGTTATCGGGACGCTGAAGTTGCCAGGTAAAACATCGAGGTGAATAATCTTGGAAACGTCTGTTCAATCACCTTCTAAAGTGAAATAGGGTCTGTTCCTAAAAGTAGTTCCATCGCAATTTTAATTGGGTTCTTAGAATTTCAAATATTACAAATTACTGAATATGATCTTTTGATTGAAAGGCATTAATATGTGGCCCCAGATTATCCAAACGATCTCTGTGGCAATTGCCGCAGCAACATTTGTGTACGGCGTTGGCTCATGGCGACGAAATGTTTTAGGGCAAAAGCGAATTGATCTTGCTGTTGAAGGAATCATAGC
>CAZOCA010000256.1:0-5536 GCA_964578105.1 uncultured Pararhizobium sp. | reverse complement strand
GGATCAAGCTGCTCCAATGGTTCCAGCCAGCGCTCCAGCACCAGTTCCAGCACGGCAATATAGAGCACTTTCTTGCTTCTGAAATAATACAGTAAATTAGGCTTTGTCATGCCAGAGGCTTTCGCCAACTCATCAACCGTTGCGCCACGAAACCCGGTTGATGCAAAGATACTCAGCGCACCGTCAAGGATGCGTTCGTGATTGCGAATCTGGATGCGGGTAGCTTTGCGCGGCTGCACACGATCTCCCCGCTCTTGCCCTGGCCTTGGTTCTGGTTCACCCAAATCCATAATCGTGTTTACCTGCTTCTCCCCAAGGCCGCCGCATTGGTGTTTTGCTGACACCTGATTTTTGCAGCAATACCTTCAACTGACACCATTGAAAGGGCTTGTGGGCTTTTCCGATTGTGTCTAACGTCTCATTTGACCAATTGGTCAGAAATTTCGGTTTCACCTAACGGCGAGTCAGCCATAATGTCAAATCGACGTTTGCGTGGCCTAAAGGTGTGACAGAGTTCTCTCAGTGGTTCTTGGAGGTCTTCTTCCAGGGCCTTTTGAGGCCTTCTGGCCGGTGGTATAGATTTGGGGAGTGCGGGACGCCATGAATATTCAAACGCCCACCAAGAATAACAGCCTTGAAGCTTTTTGGATGCCGTTTACGGCCAATCGGCAATTCAAGGAATCTCCACGCATGTTCGTGGGGGCCAAAGATATGCATTACGTGACCTCTGACGGACGCGAAGTGCTGGATGGCACCGCTGGTCTTTGGTGCGTGAATGCTGGTCATTGCCGCCCGAAGATCACCGAAGCTATTCAGAAACAGGCTGCAGAATTGGATTACGCGCCCGCGTTCCAAATGGGCCATCCCAAGGCGTTTGAATTGGCGGAACGCCTCGTCGACTATATGCCAGATGACATCAATCATGTGATGTACACCAATTCAGGATCTGAATCGGTGGAAACCGCCCTGAAGGTTGCCCTTGCCTACCATCGGGTCAAGGGAGATGGGTCACGGTTCCGCCTGATTGGCCGCGAGCGCGGTTATCACGGTGTAAATTTTGGCGGCATATCTGTTGGAGGTATTGTTTCGAACCGCAAGATGTTCGGTACATTGCTCACCGGGGTTGATCACATGCCCCACACCCATGACATTGAGAAAAACGCGTTTACCCGCGGCATTCCAGAGCATGGCGCTGATCTGGCTGATGAACTGGAACGGATATGCACATTGCATGATCCTTCCACCGTTGCAGCCGTTATTGTGGAGCCGGTTGCCGGGTCAACCGGCGTATTGATACCGCCTCAGGGCTATTTGCAGCGCCTGAGAGACATCTGTGACAAGCACGGTATTTTGCTGATATTTGATGAAGTCATCACCGGCTTTGGCCGACTGGGATCGCCCTTTGCGGTACAGCATTTTGGCGTCACACCGGATATTGTGATTACAGCCAAGGGTTTGACGAGCGGCGTCATCCCAATGGGCGCTGTGTTTGTGAAGGACCATATTTACGAGGCTTTCATGCAAGGCCCACCGCATATGATCGAGTTCTTCCATGGGTATACCTATTCCGGAAATCCCATGGCGGCAGCGGCAGCTTTGGGCGCGCTTGATACATATGAGGAAGAAGGACTGTTTCAAAAAGGTCAGGAGCTTGGACAATATTGGGAAGATGCGCTGCATTCGCTGAAAGGCCTGCCGCATGTCATAGATATCCGCAATATTGGTCTCATCGGAGCTATTGAACTGGAACCGATTGCAGGGGAGCCCACAAAGCGCGCATTCTCTTGCTTCCTGGAAGCCTATGAACGTAACCTTCTAATCCGCACGACTGGTGATATCATTGCCCTGTCACCACCTCTAATTGTTGAAAAATCCCATATTGACGAACTTATCGACACGCTGTCCGGCGTGTTGAAAGATGCAGCGTAAGGAAATTATAAAATGGCACGCGTAAATAATATTATTGGTGGCAAACCCCACATCAGCCAAAGCGGTCGCACTGCGGCGCTCTTTAACCCGGCAACGGGGGAGCAGAATGGAGAGGTTGGCCTTTCATCTGCGTCTGAACTGGACATGGCTGTTGAAGCTGCAAAAGCTGCGCTTCCTGGATGGGCCAATACGCCGCCGCTGAAACGTGCCGCCGTGATGTTCAAGGTCAAATATCTGATTGAACAGAATTTTGACCGGATTGCGGATGCCATTTCTGCCGAACATGGCAAAACCCATGATGATGCGCTGGGTGAAGTGCAGCGCGGCCTTGAAGTGGTTGATTTCGCGTGCGGCATCCCTCACCTTTTGAAAGGCGAGTTTTCCCGCAATGTAGGTCCATCCATCGACAGTTATTCCGACCGTCAGCCGCTGGGTATTGTGGCAGGTATTACGCCCTTCAATTTCCCGGCCATGGTGCCGCTTTGGATGTATCCAATGGCGATTGCCTGCGGCAATTGCTTCATTTTGAAACCATCCGAAAAAGACCCGACAGCGGTCAATATGATTGCGGAATTTTTCATGGAAGCCGGTCTTCCGGCGGGTGTTCTGAACGTCATTCACGGTGACTAGGAAGTTGTGGATGCAATCGTGACCCACAAATACTTCAAGGCTGTGTGTTTCGTTGGCTCAACGCCGATTGCCGAATATGTCTATCAGACCGGAACCGCCAATAATAAGCGCGTTCAGGCCCTTGGCGGCGCCAAAAACCACATGGTTGTAATGCCAGACGCTGATATCGAAAAGACGGTCGATGCGTTGATGGGAGCCGGATATGGCTCTGCTGGTGAGCGCTGCATGGCGATTTCCGTTGCAGTTCCAGTGGGCGATGCGATCGCTGACAAGCTTGTTGAAGCTCTGAAGCCACGCATTGAATCGCTCAAAATCGGCCCGGCTACAGATGCTCAGGCTGATATGGGTCCGCTCGTGACCAAGCAGCACAAGGACAAGGTTGTCGGCTATATTGATGCAGGCGAAAAAGAAGGCGCTGAACTGGTTGTCGATGGCCGTGGGCTAAGCCTGCAGGGCTATGAGAATGGCTATTTTGTTGGTGGAACCCTGTTTGACCGCGTGACAACTGACATGTCGATCTACAAGGAAGAGATTTTCGGACCGGTTTTGTCTGTTGTGCGTGCGGACAGTTTTGAAACCGCGACCAAGATGATCAATGAGCATGAATTCGGCAATGGCACGGCAATTTTCACCCGCGATGGCGATGCGGCGCGCAGCTTTGCTGACAGTATTGAGGTCGGCATGGTCGGTATCAATGTGCCGATCCCTGTTCCCGTTGCCTACCACTCCTTTGGCGGCTGGAAACGGTCTCTGTTTGGCGATCACTCAATCTACGGCCCAGAAGGCATTCGGTTCTACACCCGTCTCAAAACGGTTACCAGCCGCTGGCCGGATGGTATCAAGGAAGGCGCGGTCTTCAATTTTCCAACGATGTAAGCAGGTAACCCAAACTCGAGGCGGCAGATATGGCAGCACCAAGTGACAATCTGAAGATCAACGGCGATCGGCTTTGGGATATGCTGATGGAAATGGCCAAAATCGGTCCCGGAATTGCTGGTGGAAACAACCGGCAAACCGTGACCGATGAAGATGGCGAAGGGCGCATTCTATTTCACAAATGGTGCATTGAAGCCGGCCTCACCATGGGGCTGGATCAGATGGGCAACATGTTCATGCGCCGTGAGGGAACCGACCCGGATGCGCTGCCCGTCTATGTTGGCTCGCATCTGGATACGCAGCCGACAGGTGGTAAATATGATGGCGTGTTGGGCGTGCTGGCCGGTCTGGAGATCGTTCGCACACTCAATGATCTGGACATGAAAACCAAACACCCGATTGTGGTGACGAATTGGACCAATGAGGAAGGCACACGCTTTGCCCCCGCCATGCTGGCCTCTGGCGTGTTTGCAGGCATGCACGCGCAGGATTGGGCCTATGAGCGTACTGACGCAGACGGGAAAAGCTTCGGAGCCGAGTTGAAACGCATTGGCTGGCGCGGTGAAGAAGAAGTCGGCGCCAGAAAAATGCACGCGTTCTTTGAACTGCATATTGAACAAGGGCCAATTCTTGAAATTGAGGGCAAGGATATTGGTGTTGTGACCCACGGCCAGGGCCTTTCCTGGACGCAAGTCACCATCATAGGCAAGGAAAGCCACACGGGCTCAACCCCGATGCCCATGCGCAAGAATGCCGGGCTGGGAATGGCAAAGGTCTTGCAACTCGTTGATGAGATCGCCTGGTCTCACAAGCCCGATGCGGTTGGTGCAGCCGGCCACATTGATGTGTATCCCAACAGCCGCAACGTCATCCCCGGCAAGGTGGTTTTCACTGTAGATTTGCGCTCTCCGCAATTGGCCGTAATCGAAGAAATGGAAGCCCTTTTTAAAGATGGTGCACAGAAAATTTGTGATGAAATGGGGCTTGAGATCGCATTCGAAAAGGTTGGCGGATTTGATCCGGTGACCTTTGACGAGACATGCGTCAAGGCAGTGCGCAGTGCCGCCGAACGCCTTGGCTACAGCCACCGCAATCTGATCTCAGGTGCCGGGCATGATGCCTGCTGGATCAACAGAGTGGCCCCAACAGCCATGATCATGTGCCCCTGCGTTGACGGCCTCTCCCACAATGAAGCGGAAGATATTTCGCCTGAATGGGCCAAAGCCGGTGCCGATGTATTGTTTCACGCCGTCGTGGAGACGGCAGAGATTGTTGAATAGCTGAAGCGACAGCCGAAAGAACGACCGAGGAGTTTAATCATGACCAAAGTTATCAAAGGCGGAACGATTATTGCCGCTGACCGCACTTACAAGGCTGACGTTCTGATAGATGGCGAAAGCATCGTTGCTGTTGGAATGGATCTTGAGGGCGATGAAATCATCGATGCTTCCGGCTGCTATGTAATGCCCGGTGGTATCGACCCGCATACCCATTTGGAAATGCCCTTTATGGGCACCCATTCCTCAGATGATTTTGACACTGGCACGGCAGCGGCCCTTGCCGGGGGCACCACCATGGTCGTGGATTTCTGCTTGCCAGACCCATCGGGTGGCCTGATGGATCCGCTGCAACAATGGTATCAGAAAGCCGGAAAAGCGCGGACTGACTATTCATTCCACATGGCAATCACCGGCTGGAGCGAGCAGATTTTCAACGACATGCCGAAGGTCGTGGCTGAGGGCATCAATACATTCAAACACTTCATGGCCTACAAGGGCGCCTTGATGGTGGATGATGATGAGATGTTCGCGTCCTTCTCCCGATGCGCCGAAATTGGTGCCATGCCGCTGGTCCATGCCGAAAATGGTGATGTGGTGGCGCAAATACAGCAGCGGCTTCTGGCCGAAGGCAACAATGGTCCGGAAGCTCATGGCTATTCCCGCCCGCCCGAAGTTGAAGGGGAAGCTGCCAATCGGGCGATCATGATTGCCGATCAGGCAGGTGTACCGCTTTATATTGTTCACGTTTCCTGCGAACAGGCCCACGAAGCCATTCGCCGCGCACGCCAAAAGGGCATGCGGGTCTATGGAGAGCCATTGAT
>CAZOCA010000255.1:0-5540 GCA_964578105.1 uncultured Pararhizobium sp. | reverse complement strand
CCGTCTTTCTTCCAGCGAGTCATGGATAATTCACATGCCACGACACTTGGCTCGGCTTTGGCATCCATGGCCATTTATGTGGTAATGGCAATTGTGCTGGCCGTGCGGCCGCAGGGTCTGTTCCCGGCAACCGGCACGAGCAGTGCCTGATATGTCACGTGAATCCTGGGTCAGTCTTGTTGTTCTGGTAGGCCTGCCTGTGGCCGCCTTCATCGCTCACATTTCCGGCGAGACCTATATCATTAATCTGCTGACCCGAATGACTGTTCTGGGCCTTGCCGGGATCGGGTTGAATTTTGCGCTTGGCTATGGCGGCATGGTCAGCTTTGGTCACGCTGCCTTCTTTGGTCTGGGTGCCTATGTGACCGGCATTGCTGCGTTTCACGCATTTGACGACAGCTTGTTTGCCACTGTTCCGTTTGAATTGGCTGGCACCAATCAGATGCTGCAGATCTGGCTGATCGCGCTTTTTCTGTCCGGTTTGCTGGCTTTGCTGATTGGCTTCATCTCCCTGCGCACCTCTGGTGTTTACTTCATCATGATCACGCTGGCCTTTGCCCAGATGCTGTATTATTTCGCCATTTCCTGGCCCTCTTATGGCGGAGAGGATGGGCTGTCGATCTATTTGCGCAATGAGTTTCCAGGTGTCCAGACCGATAGGGCGTTCTCGTTCTTCCTGCTGTGTTTTGCCGTTCTGCTGTTGGTGCTGTTGCTCTGCTGGCGGTTTGTGAATGCGCGTTTTGGCGCGGCGCTGCAGGGCGCGCGTATGAACGCGCTGCGCCTCTCCAGTATTGGCATTGCGCCTTTCCCCGTTAAGCTCACCGCCTTTGTTATTTCCGCCATGATCGTTGCGTTTGCCGGGGCGTTGTTTGGCGAGTTGAACGGCTTTGTCAGCCCCACCAGCCTCAGCTGGCACATGTCAGGCGAATTGATCATCTTTGTCATTCTGGGTGGTGTCGGGCGGCTGGTTGGGCCACTCATCGGCGCAATCGTATTTGTGCTTCTGGAAACCTATCTTGGTGGACTGACGGACCGCTGGCAGTTCTTCCTGGGCCTCATTCTTTTGGCAACGGTGCTGTTTGCCAATGGCGGCATTATGGGCCTCATTGGCGGGAGAACCCGCCATGACTGATAGTCCACAGCCAATCCTTGAGATCAAAAATCTGTCGAAACGCTTTGGGGCCGTACAGGCCAGCGATCATGTCTCCCTGTCAGTCCTGCCGGGCAGGCTGCACGCATTGATCGGCCCCAATGGGGCTGGAAAATCCACACTGATTGGCCAGATTTCCGGATTTCTGACGCCTGATGAGGGCCAGATAATTCTGAAAGACCGGGATGTGACGCATCTGTCCGCCGAGCGCCGGGTTCATATGGGGCTTGGCCGCAGTTTTCAGGTTTCCAATCTACTGCTGGAATGGTCTGCGCGTCGCAATGTCATGCTGGCGGTTCAGGCGCGCCGGGGCGGCAGTTTTCGCTTTTTCAAAAACGTCTGGAAGGATCAGGCTTTACGCTCTGCTGCAGAAGCCGCGTTGCAAAAAGTCGGCCTGCGGGACCGAGCTGATATCCGCGCCATGGAACTTTCTCACGGCGAAAGGCGGCAACTGGAGTTTGCCTGCGCATTGGCACTGGAGCCGAGCCTTTTGGTGCTGGATGAGCCGATGGCGGGTCTTGGTCCGGAAGGCACAGCTGCGATGACAGCGTTTCTGGAGAACTTGAAACACACCATTCCGATTCTGTTGGTGGAGCATGATATGGATGCGGTCTTCAGACTGGCCGATGAAATCTCTGTTCTGGTTTATGGAAAAATCATTGCCAGCGGGTCCCCTGAAGATATCCGCCGGTCTGCCGCTGTGCAGGAAGCCTATTTGGGGAGCAGTTCGGATGCTGCTTGATGTCAAAAAACTCACCAGCAAATATGGCGCGACCCAAGTTCTGTTCGGGGTTGATCTGTGCGTGGAAGAGGGTGAGATCGTGGCTCTGATGGGCCGCAATGGCATGGGAAAATCGACCAGCATACGCGCCATCTGCGGCCTGAACCCAGTGAGTTCGGGACGTGTTGCCTTTGACGGGTCTGACATCAGCCAGTTACCATCGCATAAATGCGCCCAGATGGGGCTTGGTCTTGTGCCGGAGGGGCGGCGCTGCTTTCCAAACCTGTCAGTGGCTGAAAACCTTGTGGCCACTGCACGCACCGGCCCCTGGGCATTGCAAAAGGTCCATGGACTTTTTCCCATACTGGAAGAACGGTCCACGCAAATGGCCAACACTTTGTCCGGCGGAGAGCAGCAGATGCTCGCCATTGGCCGTGCCTTGATGACAAATCCAAAGCTGCTGATACTGGATGAAGCGACCGAAGGGCTGGCCCCGGTCATCCGCGATCAGATATGGGCAGCGCTGAAGACGCTCAAAGAGCAGGGGCAGGCCATTCTGCTGGTCGATAAATCACTTCGGGAAGTGATGAGTATAGCCCAGCGCTGCACCATCCTGGAAAAGGGCCAGTCGGTCTGGACCGGCCCGATCGACAATCTGACGCCAGACCTTCAGCAGCGTTTTCTGGGTGTCTAGAATGTCAGTTGCACATCGAAAGATTGTTCTGAATGGTTTGGAACCGTGATGAAATAGCCCTACATGATAGATGCAGGCTTCAGGAGGGCAGAACTTATGAGCGACAGTCACCAACATTCCATTCCTTTCACACCGGACATGGCATTGATGCCCCTGGTCACAGGCTTTTTCGACGATTCAACCAACACCATTTCCTATGTGGTGGAGGACCCGTCCAGCAAGGCCTGCGCCATCATCGACAGCGTCATGGATATTGACTATGCGGCTGGCCGCATTTCCTCTGAAAGCGCCGATGAGCTGGTTGCCTATGTGCAAAGCAAGGGTCTGACAACTGAGTGGATACTGGAAACCCACGTCCATGCCGATCATCTGTCTGGCGCGCCGTATCTGCAGCAGAAGCTGGGCGGCAAGCTGGGTATTGGCGCTGGCATTATTGCGGTGCAGGACACGTTTGGAAAAGTCTTCAATGAGGGCACCGAGTTTCAGCGCGACGGATCGCAATTCGATCAGCTGTTTCAAGATGGTGACACGCTCAAAATTGGCCAGATGACGGCCCGTATTCTCAGCACGCCCGGCCACACACCAGCCTGCATCACCATTGTCGTTGGCAATGCGGCTTTTGTTGGCGATACGCTGTTCATGCCAGATGGTGGGTCTGCTCGAGCAGATTTCCCGGGCGGTGATGCCCGCGAGCTGTTTCACTCTATCCGACGTGTCCTTTCCCTGCCAAAAGAAATGCGCCTGTTCATTTGCCACGATTACGGTCCCAATGGCCGGGATATCAAATGGGAAACCACAGTCGGTGCCGAGCGCGAGCACAACATTCATGTCAATGACACCATTGATGAGGAAACTTTTGTCGAAGTGCGCGAGGCGCGTGACGCGACCCTTGCCATGCCCAAACTCATCATCCCGTCACTGCAGGTAAATATGCGGGCAGGCCATGTGCCGAAAGATGAACATGGCAACCCGACTTTGAAAGTTCCCATCAACGGGCTTTAGGGTGCGCACCCTAAACAAGCGCACCAGCATTCCGCCGGATTTGATGCAGGTCAAAGCCGTGTTTGGCTGACAGGCCTAAGTATATGACACCAACTGAGGAGGTGGTCATGTACAGCAAAATTCTGGTTCCCATCGATCTGAGCGATGTCGGTCACGGCAAGGAAATTTTTGGCATTGCCGAAAAACTTCTGGAGCCCGGCGGCACAATTACCGTGTTGAATGTCGTGGAAGATATTCCCGGCTATGTGGCGGCAGAATTGCCGGACGCAGTCGTCAAGGATTTGTCCACCAACGCCCATACCGCCCTTGAAGAAGCAACTTACGGGGCTGGTGGCAACGTTAAGCTGGAAGTGCGGCGTGGCTCGCCAGCCAGTGCCATTGTGGCGGCGGCAGAGCAATTGGAAATCGATCTGATTATCATCGCGTCCCACAGCCCGGGCCTTGCCGATTATTTTCTCGGCTCCACCGCATCACGCGTTGTGCGCCATGCCAAATGCCCGGTTCTTGTAGACCGGTAAGAGATCAGGAAAAAATCATGGAAACTGCTATATACAAAGCGCGCCTGCTGAGCCGGCGTGAGGAACTCAATACGCGGCTTCAAACCATCGAACACGATCTGGATCAAAAGAAAGATCCAGATGTTGAAGAGCGTGCGGTTGAAAGTGAAGGCGATGAGGTCATGGAATCTCTGGGTCAATCGGGCCTTCAGGAATTGAAAGCCATTGAAGCCGCCTTGTCGCGCATTGAAAGCGGCACATTTGGCATTTGCGCCCAATGTGAAGAACCGATTTCAGAGGAGCGCCTTGATGTGGTGCCAACGGCGCCGCTGTGCCGAAATTGCGCTGCGGCAGACTGATCGAACTCGCCCCATGCCGGGAGAGGCCAGAAGAGGCCAGAAGTGGAGAGACACATGCCCTACAAAACCATTATTGCCCTGCACGACATGAACGATAGCCATGATACCATCAGCGAGGCGTTGACTTTGTGCAGCGCGCTGAAGGCTCATCTCAGTGTGATCGTGATCGGTCTTACGCCTCAGCCTCCCATGTCATCGGGCTATGGGGGCGGGGCCTTTGAAGTCTGGGGCCTTGAATATGCGCGCATGCAGGACGAACTTGCGGCCAAGACAGATGCGTTGGAGACCTGGATTTTAAACAATCTGCCTGTCGATCCGCTTACCTTTGATGTGTCACACCAATACAGCCAGGGCGGCACAGTGGCGCGCGATGTCGGCCGCCGTGTGCGCTTTTGCGACCTGTGTCTGTTCACTGGTTCCTACGATCCGGACAGCTACCTGATGCAACAAACCTTGCGCGGTGCCTTGTATGATACTGGTCGCCCGGTTCTGATGATGAATGGCAAATCGTGCCCGCTGCACAATCTCAAACGCATCATGCTGGCCTGGGATGGCGGAGCACAGTCGGCTATTGCCGTGCGCCACGCTCTGGACCTCATGGGCAATGCCGATGATGTGCAGATTACTATGGCCGACCCGCAAAGCGCCAGTGAGCGCTTTGGCGACGAGCCGGGGGCCGATTTGGCAACCTATCTGTCCCGCCACAATGTACCGCTTGCCGTCACGCCCGTGGCCACAGCAGGGCGCAGTGTGGCCGAAGCGCTGGTCCGCCACGCCACGGATATGGATGCAGAGCTGATTGTCATGGTGGCTATGGCCACACCCGCTTGCAGGACTGGTTTCTGGGCAGCACAACATCAAGAATGTTGACAGAGGCCAATAGGCCACTGCTGCTGGCGCACTGAACTGCAACTGCCTATAATTGGGTCCAGACCCAAAATTGATTTGGCCGCTGAACCACAGCGGCCATACATTTTTAATGAGGCAGACATGCAGTTTTCAAACATCAATGGCGTCAATCTACACTATCAGGTCATCGGCGCGCCGGAAGGCTCGCCCTTGCTGGTGTTCTCCAACTCTCTTGGCACCGATTTCCGTATCTGGCGTGATGTCATTG
>CAZOCA010000254.1:0-5545 GCA_964578105.1 uncultured Pararhizobium sp. | reverse complement strand
CATGAAGGAAGCGCTCCAACCGTGCGCAGGTAAAGGTATAGACCGACACCCAGTCCAGTTCGAAGGGCAGATCACCAACCATTTGACGAATGCGTGGTATCACACGATCCGGTTGTTTTTCCGCTTCTGGATCCGCATCAAAACCAAGCTGCAAATCGATCCGGTAAATATCGTCAGGCTGTTTGTGCAGCAATGCTGACTGACCCTGATGAAACGGCGGCTTGAACCAGAACCAGCGTTCTGCCGGTCCATCACCAAACGGGCTTTGCGGCATGTGCACATCGGCAATCAGAAAGCGTTCTTCAAAGGTTTCGCCGGTAAAGCGCAGCCCCATGCGTTTGCGGGTGGGTGAGCGGGCGCCATCGCAAGCCAGATAATAATCGGCTTCCGCCTGATAGGTGCCATCGGGTGTGCTGATCTGCAGGGCAACATGGTCGCCCTTGTCTGTATGGCTTACCACTTCATTTTGCCAACGCAGATCAATCAGGTCCGGGAAATCTGCAATCCGGTCGATCAGATAGTCCTCGACGTAATATTGCTGGAGGTTGATGAAGGCTGGCATTTTGTGGCCCTCTTCGGGCAGCAGATCGAAGCTGTAGACTTCCTTTTCGCCATGAAACAGGCGGCCAATTTTCCAGGTGATGCCCTTTGCCAGCATGCGGTCGCCAACGCCCAACCGGTCGAAAATTTCCAAGGTGCGTTTGGCCCAGCAAATGGCACGCGACCCTACGGATACACTGTTACCTTGCGCAAAGATGACGCTTGGAATGCCGCGTAGGGCGAGGTCAATGGCCATGGCAAGGCCAATGGGCCCCGCACCGACGATGGCCACCTTGTGACGCTGTTCGGCCTCTGTCAGGGCTTTGGGAAGCACATAGGGCTGTGTCTTGTAGCTGTAGGCCATTATCCCTGAAGGCTTTCCCACATCTCCCGGTCTCTGTCCGCTGTCCAGATGCGTGGTGTGTCGATGTCGCGTGCTTCATCATAGGCGCGGGCAACATTGAATGGCAGGCAGTGCTCATAGATTGCATAGTCGCCGAATTTGCTGTCGCAGGCGGCACGGCAAGCTTCGAATGCTTCTTTCAGGGAGCCGCCAGCCAGGGCAATGCGCGCAACACTGCGATAGGTTGAGGTGACAAAATCAGCGGTGGAATCCAGCGCTGCATTGACCATTTGTGTGCCAACCAGCGCATCGCCACGGCCCGGAGCAATGGCGTCCAGATCCCAATTGCGGATTTTCTGCAATGTGCCCGGCCAGTCGTGGAAATGGCCATCGCCGCAATAGCAGGCGGAGTGGTATTCCACGATGTCACCGGTGAACATGACATTCTGATCAGGCACATAGGCCACAATATCGCCAGCCGTATGGGCGCGGCCCATAAACATGAGATCAACGCGGCGCTTGCCCAGATAGACCGTCATGCGGTCATTGAAGGTGAGTGTCGGCCATGTGAGGCCGGGAATGCTTTCATGACCCTGAAACAGGCGCGGAAAGCGGGCAAATTCTGAATCCCAGTCTTCCTGACCGCGTTCCACAACCATGGAGCGGGCCTTTTCCGACATGATGATGTCTGTCGCATTGTAGCCTGACGCACCCAACACGCGTACTGCATGATAGTGGGTCAGGACCACATGGCTGATGGGTTTGTCAGTGACTGTGCGAATTTTCTCAATGACTTGTGCGGCCATGCGCGGTGTGGCCTGTGCGTCGACAATCATGACACTGTCATCGCCGATGATGACGCCGGTGTTCGGATCACCTTCGGCGGTGAATGCCCACAGACCTTCACCAATTTCGGAAAAGGAGATTTTCTTGTCTGCCATGTCTCCGGCAGATGCGAATGCCTTGGCCATTATGCTTTCTCCACGCTTTGTTCAATGGCACCAAAAATGGAGTGGCCATCCTTGTCTTTCATTTCGATACGCACACTATCGCCGAACTGCATGAAAGGTGTGGCCGGTGTGCCGTCTTCGATGGTTTCAATCATGCGGATTTCGGCAATGCAGGAATAGCCGGCGCCGCCTTCTGCAACCGGTTTTCCCGGCCCGTCATTCAGCTTGTTGGAAACGGTGCCTGAACCGATGATGGTCCCGGCGCCCAGGGGCCGTGTTTTGGCAGCATGGGTAATGAGCTGGCCGAAATCGAAGGTCATATCGATGCCTGCATTGGCGCGTCCAAAAGCCTCTCCATTCAAATCCACATCCAGAGGCAGATGAAGCTTGCTGCCATCCCATGCATCGCCCAATTCATCGGGTGTGACAGCAACTGGAGAGAAGGCGCTGGAGGGTTTGGAGTGGAAGAAGCCAAATCCCTTGCTCAACTCACCGGGAATCAGGGCCCGCAGGGACACATCATTGACCAGCATGATGAGGCGGATGGCGGCGCTGGCTGTGGCGATGTCGCAGCCCATGGGCACATCATCAACAATAACGGCAAGCTCGCCTTCCATATCAATGCCGTAGGCCTCATCGGCCAGCTTGATAGGGTCGCGGGGTGCGATGAAGGAATCCGAGCCGCCCTGATACATCAGCGGGTCTTCCCAGAATGAGGGAGGCATGTTTGCACCGCGCGCTTTGCGCACCAGTTCCACATGGTTCACATAGGCCGAGCCGTCAGCCCATTGATAGGCGCGGGGGAGCGGAGAAAGCGCATCATGCTCTCGAAAACGCTGTGTTGGCTGGGCACCGGTTTCAACGCCATCGGCAACCCGTTGCAGGCGCGGTGCCAGCACGGGCCAATTGTCGAGTGCCTCCTGAAGTGTGTCGGCTATGTGACTGACCTCTGAACATTTGGTCAGATCTTTTGAGACCACCACCAATTGCCCGTCTCGCGTGTCATTTCTGAGTGAGGCAAGTTTCATTCGCCATTTTTCCTTCTTGATTGTCTTGCATGCTCTGCAAGGAATTCTTGGGGTGATGTTCGGGGACTTTTGTGCATTTGTCGACGCCTTCTCTCAAAAACGCGAATTTGGTTGTGGGTCCCGTGATTGTCGGTGCGCTTCTCGTCACCCTGGCCACGGCTTTGCTGCTGTTGTGGATGGGCCGCGACTGGATTTGTTTTTGCGGCACAGTGAAGCTTTGGCAGCATGAGGTTTTCAGCTACGAGAATTCCCAGCATGTGGCTGACTTCTATACGTTCTCGCACATGTTGCACGGCATTCTGGCCTATGCGCTGCTGGCCCGATTCTGGCCTGATATGGCCCTGGAAACGCGGTTTGCCATTGGCACGCTGACTGCGGTTGCGTGGGAGATTATCGAGAATACGAATTTTGTCATTGAGCGGTTTCGGATTGTCACCGTGTCGCAGCATTATCTGGGCGACAGTATCATCAATTCCGTGTTTGACCTGTTCGCCATGATGGCTGGCTTTGTGCTGGCGCGGTATCTGCCGATCTATGCGACACTTGTGCTTGCATTGGCGCTGGAAGGCAGCATGATGCTGCTGATCCGCGATGGCCTTGGTCTCAGCACATTGATGCTGATCTGGCCGATGGATGCGGTGCGCGCGTGGCAGTGGGGGCAATAGAGCCAGATGGGAATCACCTGGATGCGGTCTAAACACATTCTGATTGGTCTGGGGCTGATTGTCGGTACTGCCATCATTTTGCTGTTGATGGGGCGCGAGCCGATTTGCAGTTGCGGTACCATCAAATTGTGGCATGCGGATGCGCTGAGTTCGGAAAGCTCCCAGCACATCAGCGATTGGTACACGCCGTCGCACATGATCCACGGCATGATTTTCTATTTCGTGCTGTGGCTGGTCTGGCGCAAGGGCTCGGTTGGCAACAAGGCGCTGATTGCGATTGCGCTGGAGGCGGCCTGGGAGATTGCCGAGAACACGAATTACGTCATTCAGCGTTATCGCGAGGTGACAATTTCGCTGGATTATTTTGGCGATTCCGTGCTGAATTCCGTCTCCGATATTTTTGCCATGCTGCTGGGGTTTTACCTGGCGCGGCGCTTGCCCGTTGCTGCCACGGTGATACTGGTGCTGGTGTTTGAAGCGGTGACGATGTGGATCATCCGCGACGGGCTGGCGCTGAATGTGCTGATGCTGCTGTGGCCGGTTGAAGCGGTCAAAACCTGGCAAATGGGCGGCTGACCGAGGCGCGCCAGCAAGGCCTGTCACCACAACACACGGGACCACTCAGCACCCCTCTTTGGTGCCATTGAAGTGTTTTTTCAGACCCGCCCAGCAATCAATGTAGTCCTTTTGCAGTGTTGGCATCTGTATGGCCAGATTGGTGACTTGCTGCGGGAAGCGGGTTTCGAACATGAAGGCCATGGTGTTGTCCAGCTTGACCGGCTTCAATTCCACATTGGAGGCTTTTTCAAAGGCATCCAGATCCGGTCCGTGTGGCAGCATCAGATTGTGCAGGCTGAAGCCACCGGGCACAAAGCCCTCTTCCTTGGCATCATACTGGCCGCAGATCAGGCCCATGAATTCGCTCATGATGTTGCGGTGATACCAGGGTGGGCGGAAGGAATGTTCGGCCACCATCCAGCGCGGTGGAAAAATCACGAAATCGATGTTGGCTGTTCCCTCTTCGCCTGAGGGCGCTGTGAGGACGGTGAAGATGGATGGGTCCGGATGATCGAACAGGATGGCTCCAACCGGTGAGAAGGTGGCCAGATCATATTTGTAAGGCGTGTAATTGCCGTGCCAGGCCACCACATCCAGCGGTGAATGGCCGATCTCGGTCTGATAGAAATAGCCGCACCATTTAACGTGGACGCGGCAGGGGGTCTCCTTGTCTTCATAGGCGGCGACAGGGGTTTTGAAATCACGCGGATTGGCGAGGCAATTTGCGCCAATGGGGCCGCGATCCGGCAGTGTGAATTTGGCGCCGTAATTCTCGCAGACATAGCCGCGGCAACTCGTCGTCAGCGGTTCCACCTTGAAGAACATGCCGCGTGGCAACAGGGCTATTTCGCCGGAGGCCACATCCATGATGCCCATTTCAGTGAAGATGCGCAAAGCACCCATTTCCGGCACTATGAGCAATTCGCCATCGGCATTGAAGAAGTAATCATCCACCATGGGGGCATTGCAGACAAAGATGTGAGACGCCATGCCGGACTGACCCTGCGCATCGCCCGCTGTTGTAACGGTTTGCAGGCCATCCAGGAAATTGACAGGGTGGTCCGGCATTGGCACCGGGTCCCAGCGATACTGGCCAAGGGGTGGGGCTTTATCGAGATGAATGGGCGCTGTTTTCCAGTTCGGGCGCGCGACCGCCACAAAGTCCTTGGTGTGGCGCACGCTGGGGCGGATGCGATAGAGCCATGAACGCTCATTGGTGCCGCGTGGTGCGGTGAAGGGCGAACCGGATAATTGCTCGGCATACAGGCCATAAGCGCATTTCTGAGGGCTGTTCTGGCCCTGAGGCAAGGCACCTGGCAGGCTCTCGGTTTCAAAATCATTGCCAAAGCCCGGCATATAGCTGACGGCGTTTGATGCAGCGGCAGGTTTGTCTGCGGTCTGGTCCGACATTTTCCATCCCCTTAAGGGTGACGCGCCAGGGCGCGCACGCAATTGATTTTA
>CAZOCA010000253.1:0-5558 GCA_964578105.1 uncultured Pararhizobium sp. | reverse complement strand
GGCCGGCGTGCGCCGGATTTCAGAATATTGGTGGCACCCATGGCACGCAAATCTGACAAGAGCCGCAAAGGGTTGCCATAGCGCACTACCAAGGTGTCGATATCAGCAACCGGCAAGGCAAATCCCGCCCGCTGCAACAGCGCACCCATGTCTCGAACTTCGCCGAATGGAAGAACCCGGGGTGCCGCGCCGCCTAGAATCTCGCTTTCAGCCTCCAGCAACACTTCACGGAGTTCAACCAGCGTATCACCGCCAAACACCGCCCCCAAAAACAAACCATCTGCTTTAAGAGCGCGCCGAAACTGGATCAACACGCCGGGTAGATCATTGGCAAATTGCAGCGACAGAACAGACGTTATGAGATCATACCGACCACCATCATCTTTTCTGTCACCAAGCAGCAGGCCGGTTTCATCCTGAGGGCGATCTATGTCGGCACCTGCAAAGCCTGTCCCGACGGAAACCGTCTCCACTTTGCCTGTGGCCAGCAGGGCCTCGGCCAAAGCACGATCCGGCGCATCCACATCCAAAGCATGCACGAAGCTGCGATTCACAGCATCCAGCCGTTCCGTCAAATCGAAAAGAGCTGATTGTCTGAGAAATCCTGCATCTGCAAAAGCGGCTGGCTGTGCCAACGCACGACTGCGCCGTGCAGCCAGCAATGCATGATCAAAAAGCGCTGGGACGTTAGACATGAAATCTGTTTGCCAAAATCGAAACTTTAAAGGCCCTCAAGGCGCTCGGCCATTTCGTTGATCAGCCGGGCAGCTTCATCCATCTGCGTGACAAGCTGTGCTTCGCTTTGCTGGACCCGGTTTATCACCTGATCACGGGTCCCGCGCAGCCCTTCAAGTTCCTTCTCCAAAACAGACACCTTGTTGCGCAGCTCAAACACTTCGTCCTGCCCCATCACACCGGCCATGACGGTCAAACGCTGATCACCGATTTCGCCGAAGGATGTGCGCAATTGTTTAACCATGGCATCAAATTGCTCAGCCAGAAGCTGCAAATGCGCCTCCTGGCCGTCCTCGCAAGCCATCCGATAGCTGCGGCCATTAATGTTGACTGTGATTTGAGCCATAATCCGCCCGCTCTACTCCCCGCAGCTTATTGCGCCTGATTTTCCAGAACCGTGCGGATTGTCTCCATAGCGGCACCCAGCCTCCGCGACACATCCTGATTGACCTGCTGCATAGTCTGCCCTCGGCCTTCGGCCTGATCAAGCCGCGCCGCAAGACGTTTTCGTTCATCATTCATCTTGTTGAATTCAGAGCGTAATTCGCCCTGATTTTCATCCAGTTTCAAACGATATTCCACGGCAGCACGCAAATGCTGCACAGAGTTTCCAAGCCGCTCCAGTCAAGCGCTGACATCTGATTGCATCGAAGCGTCTTTCCGCGAGGCAGTTTCATTTGTCGCCGCTTGTTGCACGTCCAAATCACTCGCGGCAGCGTTTTGCGCAGCCGGCTTGGGATTTCTCGCAAAAGTTCCTGAAAAAGGTCTTTGGGCCATCGGATGCTAATGTGTTGCGCCTGAAGACCGACCGGATATTCATCTCGCGGCTTCGGCTGGTTTTGACCAAAGTCATCAATCAAGCCTTCGTTTCCCGAGGCTTGAAGACTCACTAAAGTGCAGTTTCATAAACATTCATACTCAGAAGCAGGCAATTATGCGGCAAAGCTACTTTCAGCACCCTTGGCCAAAGCAGCTTGCTGCCCTGCTGATCCTGTACAGGCGTCTAATGTGTGAAGTTTGCCTCTTTGCAAGGATTCGCACAAGTCCTTTTATGACAATGGCTTGCTCAAATTTCATTATATGGTGCTGTAAGCCGCATCAGATATTTTCGGATCATCCGCGATCCTGGCTCTTGCGCCAGCCTGCGACACTGGCAGCTGCCCGATTGACTCACCGGTGCCAGATGCTATGTGTCTGCGCAAAATAACAACAGGATCAAATCGTCGGTCTGCGGGGACTATGCCGCGCGTATTGGCCCTGTCCAACACATGACCCAACCGGGATTGAAGAGACACTCTCTATGACAAACAGTGAAAAACATAACAGCATGGCCAATGCCATTCGCGCCCTTTCAATGGATGCCGTTCAAGCGGCAAATTCCGGCCATCCGGGCCTGCCAATGGGCGTTGCAGATATCGCCACGGTGCTGTTCACCAAATTCATGAAATTTGATCCTGTTGATTCAAAATGGGCAGACCGTGACCGATTTGTTCTGTCTGCCGGCCATGGATCCATGCTGTTATATTCGCTGCTCTATCTGCTGGGTTACGAAGACATGACCCTGGAAGAACTCAAGAACTTCCGCCAAATGGGATCAAAGACCGCTGGTCACCCGGAATACGGCCATGCAACAGGTATTGAAACCACCACCGGCCCGCTGGGTCAGGGCATTGCCACAGCAGTTGGCATGGCCATGGCAGAAAAGAAGATGGCCGATGAATTTGGCTCAGGCATCGTCGATCACCACACCTATGTTGTGGCATCCGATGGTGATTTGATGGAAGGCATCAGCCATGAAGCCATTTCGCTGGCAGGACATCTCGGCCTCAGCAAGCTGATCGTGCTGTTCGACAACAATGGCATTTCCATTGACGGCCCCTTGACCCTGTCGGAATCCGGCGACCAGATCAAACGCTTCGAAGCGGCAAACTGGAACACCATTTCTGTTGACGGCCACGACGAAGAAGCCATCGCGGAAGCCATTGAAGCGGCCCAGAGCAGTGACAAGCCCACGCTGATTGCCTGCAAGACAATCATCGGCTACGGCGCACCAAACAAAGCTGGCAAATCAGCGGCTCACGGCTCACCACTGGGCCCCGAAGAGATTGCTGGCGCACGCAAGAACCTCGGCTGGGATCATGAGCCTTTCGATATACCGAGCGATGTTCTGGACGCATGGCGCATCGCCGGACTGCGGTCCTCGCAGGCGCACAAGGAATGGAACAAACAATTCGCCAAACTGGATTCTGACGTCCGGTCCGAATTTGAGCGCCGCACCAACGGCAGACTGCCCGCCGGTTTTGGTCAGGCTATACTGGACTACAAGAAACAACTGGCCATCGAACCACCAACAATGGCAACGCGGAAATCATCCGAAGCTGCGTTGGAAGTGGTCAACGCAGCAATTCCGGAAACCATTGGTGGATCTGCCGATCTGACAGGGTCCAACAACACCCGCACCAAGGACATGGTCGCTTGGACTGCTGACGACTTTTCCGGGCGCTTTATCCATTATGGCATTCGTGAACATGGCATGGCAGCAGCCATGAATGGCATGGCGCTGCATGGTGGTCTCATTCCCTATTCCGGCGGCTTTCTGATTTTCTCCGATTATTGCCGGCCATCCATCCGTCTGGCAGCCTTGATGGGCATCCGCGTTATTCACGTGCTCACTCATGACTCCATCGGCCTTGGCGAAGATGGCCCAACCCATCAGCCCGTTGAACATCTGGCTGCTTTGCGCGCCATTCCAAACCTCAACGTTTTCCGCCCTTGTGATGCCGTAGAAGCTGCAGAATGCTGGCAGTTGGCTCTGGAAAACGAGACGGCGCCAAGTGCAATGGCGCTTACACGCCAGAACCTGAAGCCTGCCCGTCTTGAATTTGACACCGAAAACCTGTGCGCGCGCGGCGCTTACGAGGTCGTCATTTCTGAAGGCGAGACCGCAGATGTCACTCTGTTTGCATCCGGCTCCGAAGTCGAGATTGCAATTGAGGCCAGCGAAATGCTCAATCAGGCCGGTCACAGCACACGTGTTGTTTCGGTGCCATGTTTTGAGTTGTTTGAAGCCCAAAGCGCCGAATACAAAGCAGCCACGATTGGCAACTCGAAGGTGAAGATTGCCATCGAAGCCGGTATAGAAATGGGCTGGTGCCGCTTCATTGGAGACAATGGAGAATTTGTCGGCATGACCGGCTTTGGTGCATCGGGACCTTACAAGGAATTATACGAACATTTTGGCATTACAGCCCAGGCCGTTGCAGAACTGGCGACCACAAAGCTGTCCAAATAGGGCTATAGGCCTGAAATTAAATTGAAGAACTGATAGATCTCCCATTCGGGAAAGGAAAATAGGAATGACTGTAAAAGTTGCCATTAATGGTTTTGGGCGTATTGGCCGCAATGTTCTGCGGGCCATCATGGAATCTGGCCGGACCGACATTCAGGTCATAGGCATTAATGATTTGGGTCCAGTTGAAACCAATGCGCATCTGATGCGCTATGATTCCGTTCATGGCAGATTCCCGGGCACCGTAACGGTAGATGGCGACACCATTGACGTTGGCCAGGGGCCAATCAAGGTCACCGCAATTCGCGATCCGAAAGAACTCCCATGGGGCGACGTCGATGTCGCTTTGGAATGCACAGGTATTTTCACCAATCGCGAAATGGCTGGTTTTCATCTGGAAAACGGCTCCAAGAAAGTGCTGATTTCGGCACCGGGCGGCAATGATGTGAAAACCATCGTCTATGGCGTCAATGATGAGAGCCTGACTGCAGATGACAAGATCGTCTCCAACGCCTCTTGTACAACCAACTGCCTGTCACCCGTCGTTTATGTGCTGAACAATATAATCGGCATCGACAAGGGCTTCATGACAACGATCCACTCTTACACAGGTGATCAGCCAACTCTGGACACCATGCACAAGGATCTTTACCGAGGTCGTGCAGCAGCACTGTCCATGATCCCGACATCAACTGGCGCTGCCAAGGCCGTCGGTCTGGTATTGCCGGAATTGAATGGCAAGCTGGATGGTGTTGCCATTCGCGTGCCAACGCCAAATGTCTCGGTTGTTGATCTGACCTTTAATGCCTCACGCGCAACCAGCGTTGAGGAAATCAACAACGCCATCCGCGCTGCCGCAGACGGCGAGTTGAAGGGTATTCTGGGCTATACAGACGAGCCACTGGTTTCCTCCGACTTCAACCATGACAGCCATTCATCCATATTCCATATGGATCAGACCAAAGTCATGGACGGCACCATGTGCCGGATTTTGACCTGGTACGATAATGAATGGGGTTTCTCCAATCGAATGAGCGACACAGCCGTTGCAATGGGCAAACTGAACTGATTAAAAAGGGTTGCTTCGGCAGCCCTTTTTCTTGGTCCCTCCACACCTTAGCCTTTAATGGGGAGCAGTCATGTCGCCCGAAAATATTTTGACGTTCTGGTTTGAAGAACACACCCACGACGATTGGTTTGGCGGAAAAGCCGCGTTTGATGACGAAGTGAAAGCCCGCTTCGGTGATCTTGTGCCGCAGGCGGAAGCAAGTGAGCTGTTCGGCTGGCGCAAGTCACCACAAGGCCGTTTGGCTGAGATCATCATTCTGGATCAATTCACCCGCCAATTGTTCCGCGGAGAGGCGAGAGCCTTTGCCAGCGATCGCCTGGCACTGGCATTGGCGCAGGAGGCCATCGCAAACGGCGATGATCTGCAACTGACCGAAGTGCAGCGGTCATTTCTCTACATGCCCTACATGCATTCTGAAAGTCTGGTTATCCAGCACGAAGCCGTTCGAGTATTTGCACCATTGGG
>CAZOCA010000252.1:0-5581 GCA_964578105.1 uncultured Pararhizobium sp. | reverse complement strand
AATCTATGCGGCCAATTTTCTGAAGACGCTGTTTTTGGCAGGCTTGATTACATTTTGTTGCCTCATCCTGGCCTTTCCCGTCGCCCATCTACTGGCCACATTGCCGCTGCGCCAATCAAATTTGTTGATGATTTTTGTATTGCTTCCATTCTGGACGTCATTACTGGTCCGCACCACCAGCTGGATTGTGCTGCTGCAATCGCAAGGCGTGGTCAATGACACATTGGTTGCAACCGGCATCGTGGCTGATGAAAGCCGGATTCAGATGATCTACAATCAAACCGGAACGATTGTGGCGATGATCCACATCCTGCTGCCATTTATGATCTTGCCACTTTATTCTGTCATGCGACCAATCAACCCAAGCTATGTTCGTGCAGCCCGGTCTTTGGGGGCAACAAGCTGGACAGCTTTCCGCCGGATTTACCTGCCACAGACCATCCCGGGCATGGGCGCAGGCGGGCTATTGGTTTTCATTCTTGGCGTTGGCTATTACATCACCCCGGCACTTGTGGGCGGAGCGAGCGGTCAATTGATCTCTAATTTTATAGCCTTTCACATGCAAAAATCATTGAACTGGTCGCTTGCGGCCGCGCTGGCAACCCTGTTGCTGTTGATGGTTTTGCTGCTGTACTGGCTTTATGATCGCCTCGTTGGCATCGACAATTTGAAGTTAGGATAGCGCCATGGCACTTCCAAAACATGCATCAACTTTGGAACGGGTTTGGCATTACACCTATCTGGTGATTTGCGGGCTGATCTTCTTGTTTCTGATTGCTCCGATTCTCATCGTCATTCCATTGAGTTTCAATGCCGAGCCCTATTTTACATTCACGCAGAAAATGATGTCCTTCGATCCTGAAGGGTTTTCGACACGCTGGTATGATCTGCTTCTGACATTTGGCATGTCAGCGCCCGATGTGGCGCGAGATGGAAGCTGGTGGGCGGATGTCTGGCAGAATTCAGCGTGGGTACAAGCGGCTAAAAACTCGGTCATAGTGGGCGTGTTCGCAACAATTTTTGCAACTGTTCTGGGAACCATCGCGGCCTTGGGATTAAGCCGACCCGAAATGCCCTACAGACGTTTAATCATGGCAATTCTGATTTCGCCAATGATTGTGCCGATCATCATCACGGCAACCGGATTGTTCTTTTTCTATTCGTCAATCCAGATTGCAAAGTGGGAGCTGTTTGGATGGCAGATCCCCTATCTCGGAATTATTCTGGCGCATGCGACTTTGGGCATTCCATTTGTGATCATCACCGTCACCGCAACCCTGGTGGGATTTGATCATTCTTTGACGCGTGCTGCCGCCTCGCTCGGCGCTAATCCACGAACCACGTTTTTCAAAGTTACAATGCCCCTCATTCTTCCTGGTGTAATTTCCGGAGCGCTTTTTGCTTTTGTTACATCCTTTGATGAAGTGGTTGCCGTGTTGTTTATCGGTGCCTTTGACGAGCAGACAATCCCACGACAGATGTGGAACGGCATCCGTGAACAGATCAGCCCTGCGATACTGAGCGTGGCAACCATTCTGGTGATTATCTCAGTCTTGTTGTTGACGGTACTGGAACTGTTGCGTCGACGCTCCGAACGGCTCAGAGGTCTGTCACCTGGATAGCAGAAAATTCAAAATCGCTGAGTGGCTCCTTCAAGGCATCTAGCGCAATCAGCGATCTTTGCACACAAGGGCCCAACCAATTCGAAATCACGATGGTTCCGAATTTTCACTGACTGTCAGTCCACAAGGTCGCGCAGAAGTGGGCAGGTCATTCCATGGCCTCCACCTCGGCTGCGGCCAAGTTCCGCCCCATCAATTGTAATGACTTCAACACCGGCATCCTGCAGCCTTGTGTTGGTACAAACATTGCGCGCATAGGCAATGACAACGCCGGGTTCCAACGCGACAACAGTGTTGCCATCCTCCCATTGTTCCCGCTCGCCTGCATAATAATCGCCGCCGGTCGAGACGACGCGCAATTTCTTTAAACCAAGAAGCGCAGCCACGGCTTCTGTAAAGGCGACATCAAGGCGCTTGCATGTCAAATTGCTTCTCCCAGCCCCCGGCGTAATCTGATAGCTGACAAGAGCATCAACAACTGGCGAATAAACGGTCACCAGATCGCGGTCGCAGAAAGTGAATACAGTATCCAGATGCAGAACCCTGGGGGTACGAGGCATCACGGCGACAAGAATTTCGTCGGCGATGCCACGGGCAAATAGCTGCATCGCCAAATCCGTAACAGCCTGCGAGGTGGTGCGCTCGCTCATGCCAATGATGATCTTGCCATCGCCAACCGGCATGATATCTCCGCCTTCAAGACAGGTGCTATAGCTATCGCGCTCATCGCACGTCCACAAAATATCAAAGACCTGCTGCTCAAAGGTCGGGTGGAAATGATAGATCGCTGCAATATTGGCTGTCTCCTCGCGGCGCGCTGGCGAATGCATCGGATTCAGCACGACGCCGGAATAGAGCCATGCCGAACTGTCTCGGGTAAAGAGTTGGTTGGGCAGCGGTGGAATGACAAATTCATGAGGTTCCAGGACAGACGTGACAAAAGAGCTGGATTTGAATGGCAGCTTTGCCAGCGGCAAACCCCCGATAAGAATACGGGCAAGATCTCTGGCTGGCATATCATCGAACCATTGCTTCAGATCACAGGCCAGGTCAGCCCCCATCTTTCTTGGATGAATGCGCCGTTCCAGCAGCCATTCCCGGGCATCCCCGAACTCCAGAGTTTCCGCCAGAAGCTCTGAAACCTTAAAAACCTCAACCCCGCGGCCACGCATGACAGCGGTGAAAGCATCATGCTCCTGTTTGGCCTTTTTCACCCAAAGGACATCATCAAACAGCAATTGATTGCAGTTTGATGGTGTCAGATATTCCAAACTCAATTCCGGCCTGTGAACCAGAACTTTACGCAGTTTTCCAATTTCTGAATGGACAGCGAATGCAGCCATAACGATCTCACCAGGGTTTGACGATATTGGTTTCTGCAGGGCTTTCTTGCGCCACCATGCGTCTTCCAAAACCCATCTTTGCTATGAATTTGATAAGAGGATGCGCGCTCAAAATGACCATGGCATTGATGGCCATCAAGAAAAAGTCAGACCTTTACACCGGATAGTCTTCCAGCCATTCCTCGTGGTTCGCTCTTTTTGCAAGACGCCCGGGACTGGTGATTTGGAATGTATTGCCGTCAACAATTTTCAGGATATTTGCTTTGGACATGGACTGAATTTGCCGCGAGATCGTTTCAATGGTCGTACCCAGAAACAGGGCAATATTTTTCCGGTTGATTGGAAAACGAATAGTCGGATTGGGAGGCAAGTCTTCTTTGGGACATCCCGTCTGCAGGGAGCGCCTCAACAGCATAAGCAGAAAACTGGCTATCCGTTCCCGTGCATTCTGACAGCCAAGCAGAACCATCCATTCACGCGTCGCATCAAGTTCGGTCAGCACTTTCAACAGCAACTCATGTTGGATTTCAGGGTTGTTTTGTACCAACGTTTCGAATGCCTTACGATCAAAAACGCAGATTTCAACATCGCTCGCAGCCTCATAGGCAAAGCGACTGTGATCGGAGAATATGTGGCCCATAAAGTCTGACGGAAAGAGCAGGCCCACAATCTGCTGGCGCCCATCCTCCAAGGTCTTGGACAGCTTCACAACGCCAGAGACAACATTGCCCACAAAGTCCAGCGAATCCTGTTCTGTGACAATCGTCTGCCCAGCCGAAATTCGCCGTGTGCGGCTGATCATCGCCAATTCTCTGGCGGCGTCTTCTCCGGCAAACGCGCACATTGTCCGGTTGTGAATTGGGCAAGTGTCACATTTAGATTTAAGTGAATTTTGACTGATCTGCACTACTCGATCTCCAAAATCAAACTCTGCCATTGGTTAGACCATATAAAGGGAACGACAACCAGAAGTTCCTGATAGATCGTGGGTCCAGGACCTCATGGGTTGAGCAGCGTTAATGATGCGGCCAGGACAATCCGCAGTGGCTGACCTTGCGAACCGGCCAATCCTGGTGTCGACCTGAATTGTTGGAAGAGCACACTTGGAACCCGACCCGGAAAAGCAACTTACAGTTGAAAAAAGTCACTTGATTGTGCAAAATTTGTGATGCATGCGTGAAATCAACTGGAATCGACCCGGTTCTGAATTTTCCTTCCATCTTCCAATTGATCGCTTGGGAACAGAATGACGGCGTCGCCTTGTTGAAGCCCACCCAGAACCTGCGCCATGGTTGCATTCATCTCTCCGATTTCAATTGCCCTCAAATGAGCGCGGTCTGCTTCAGCGACAAAGACGGCCCAGGATCCGGCAGAGCGAAACAGGGCGTTGATAGGCACCTGCAACGTCTGATCTGATTCCCAGGCTGTCAGGCGCGCAAACACCCGGTATCCATGCCCCAGACCCTGTGGTGGGTCTTCCAGATCGAGGATGACATTGACACGCTGTTCCTCAATTCCCAGTGCCGAGACTTTTGTAAATGCGGCAGGTTCCACCCGGCGCACTTTCGCTGTTAACACCACGTCGTCGCCCCAATCCGAGATCGCCACACTGGCACCGGGAACAATGCGAACAGCATCGCTGGACAGAAGGTCCACCTTGATCTCGATCTCTCCAAGATCACCAATTTCAGCAATTTGCGCGCCGGTGATCACGGCCTGTTCGCTCTGTGCGCTGACTTTCAGGATCACGCCATCAATGGGCGACACAATAGCCACGCAGCACTCTCCATTTGTAGGAGAAGCGCCAGATTCACTTGGCTGGGTCATCTTTGCCTGTGCGCTGGCAAGCTCCGCTTCGCGTAAGTCGATATTGGCTTTGGTGCTTGCCAATTGCGCAGTCTGAAGCTGGAATTCATTGTGGGCGCGCTCGACCTGGCTTTCCGATACAATATTTGTAATGCCAAGTTTTTGTGCCCGCTCATATTCTGATTGCGCAAGATTCAACGCGGTTTGAGCGCGTTGATGATCCACCTCTGCCATAAGAACACCAGCCCGCGCAGCCTCGATGGAGGCCTGCAATTCTGCCCGGGTACGCTCATCCAGAAAGGGCGGTTCAAGCGGGTGGATGGAGGCGATCATCTGGCCCTCTGTTACAAGATCCCCCTCTTCAAGCTTTGTTCTGGCCATATGGCCGGCAATTGGCGCGGATACGTTGTAGACGTCCTTTACCTGCGTCACGCCTTCTTCATCTATGGTGACCTTCATGGGCACAGAAGCGAGAACTGCCAAATCAACCAGTATGGGCTTTTCACGCAAAGCTATAAATGCGCCATAACCAACCAGACTGATGATGGCCAGCAAAACGATGCCTTTTACGAATTTGCTCAGCATGGCATTATTCCCTTGTTTTCAAAACGCTAATGAGATCGAGACGGTCAATGCGCCGTCGCACCAACAGGGCAGACAGCACCCCTGCGGCAATGACAATAAAACTTGAAATGGCATAAGTTGACTGATTGATGATCAGCGGAATGCGGAACAGGTCGCTCTCAAAACCTTTTGTAACAAGAACGGCAAACCCGTAACCAAGCAACCAGCCCAAAGGCTGTGCAAGAA
>CAZOCA010000251.1:0-5590 GCA_964578105.1 uncultured Pararhizobium sp. | reverse complement strand
TGAATATGGATGTGCCGATTTCGCTGGCCGTTCTGCTGGCCCTTGGCATGAGCCTTTTTGAGACATTAACCGGTGGTGCGGATGCTTATTTCGATGCTGCGGTCACCCTGTTGTTCTTTCTGTTGATCGGGCGTTATCTGGATCAGAACATGCGGGAGCGGGCGCGCAAATCCGTTGTCAGTCTCAGTCGGCTGTCGGCCAAGGGGGCAACCCGTATCCAAGAGGATGGCAAGCTGGTCTATGTGCCGCTTGACGCCATTGTGCCCGATATGAATCTGCGGGTTTTTCCAGGGGATCGCATTCCGGTCGACGGGACTATCTTGCGGGGCGGCAGCGATCTGGACCGATCTCTTGTTACAGGTGAGAGTGCTTTGGTACCTGCCGGAGCCGGTGATGAAGTCGAGGCCGGTACGCTGAATGTCACCGGATCGCTGGATTTGCTGGTAACGAAAACAGCGGATCAGTCCTTCCTGTCTGAAGTCATGAAAATGCTGGAAGCTGCCGAGAATGGACGCGGCGGCTTTGTGCGTATTGCAGACAGAATGGCACGTATCTATGCGCCGGCCGTGCATCTGCTGGCGCTTGCTGCCTTTATAGGCTGGCTGATCATCTCTGGTGGCGACTGGCACCGGGCGCTGACGATTGCCATTGCGGTTCTGATTGTGACCTGTCCCTGTGCTTTGGGTCTGGCTGTGCCGGTGGTGCATGTGGTGGGCGCAACGCGGCTCTTCCAAAACGGTATTTTGATGCGTGATGGATCGGCGCTGGAACGACTTGCCGATATTGATCATGTCGTGTTCGACAAGACCGGCACTCTGACTATGGGAGATGCCAGTGTAACGCCATTTTCAAAGATGGGCGCGCAGGATCGAGCCCGCATTAAGACTCTGGCCAGCAATTCCTCCCATCCGGCTTCAAAGGCGATTGCCCATCTGCTGCGCGATGCGTCGGATCTTGGCACCCAGACCGTGGTGGAAAAACCCGGCTTTGGTGTGGAAGCCAGTATTGACGGAACACTTATGCGTCTTGGCCGATCAGAATGGGTGGCGGAGATTGCAACATCAAGGGATGAAGCGCCACAGGGCTACCCCCTCAGCTTTGCATGTGCAGGCGCAGAGCCTGTCTGGTTTGCGCTTGAGGAAACCATGCGTACAGGGGCACAGGAAGCGCTGGGCGCTTTGCAACAGCAAAAGATTTCCAGTGAAATTCTGTCCGGTGACAGCGTGGTGCCTGTTCAGCGGATTGCAGATCAGCTTGGAATTGACCATTTTGGCGTTGGTGAAACACCGGCTTCCAAATTTGCCCGTATCAATGAATTGCAGACGACAGGGCACAAGGTTCTGATGGTCGGTGATGGCATTAATGACGCGCCCAGCCTTGCCGCAGGTCATGCCTCGATGGCACCCGCCAGCGCATCGGATATTGGCCGTCAGGCGGCTGATTTTGTGTTTACGCGCGACAGTCTTCAAGCTGTTCCCTTTGCCATTGGCATTGCGCGGCGTGCCGGACGTCTGGTGCGGGGTAATTTTGCACTGGCAATTCTGTATAATTGTATTGCCGTGCCGCTTGCGATGGCAGGGTATGTGACACCTTTGGTGGCCGCTATTGCTATGTCGGCATCCTCAATCGTTGTTGTTGCCAATAGTCTCAGATTGTTGGGAGACAAAGGTCTGCGCGCGCAAACCGGCGCTCTCATCAGCAACAGGCCGCGATGGATGCGGTCCACAAAGGCGCTTGGGGCATCTGCATGAATCTTCTGATTTTCCTCATTCCAGTTGCGCTTGGCCTTGGCCTGCTGGGTCTTGGCGCTTTTTTGTGGAGCCTGCGGACCGGCCAGTATGATGACCCGGAAGGGGCTGCAGAACGTATTTTGCAGGATGATGATGACCCTCTTTGAGGCCACCAGTTGCTTTTCTGAGGCTGGCCGCCAGTAAGCCATTGTGCCGTCGGACACGTTTCAGGTTGTGTTACCCAAGACCAATTCCACATCGATATCGATCTTTTGAGATACATTTTTGCCCTCGATACAGTCCAGCAAACAGCGTGCCGCCGTATCACCGATTTTCCAACGGGGCGTGTCGATCGTCGTTAATTCAGTAGATATCAACTTCCCCCTGGATGAACCATTGAAGCCAGCAACGGCGATTTGTTTTGGCACTGATATTCCTGCGCGGTGCAAATGAGTCAAACCGCCAATTGCAAGAGAATCATTGAGGTAGTAGATCGAATCTAGAACGCCGGCCCGGTCTAGCAAGTCTTGTGTGCCCTTCAAACCGAAGGAAGGTTCACGATCGCCGTCTTCGACAATTTCCGCAGTGACGGTCAAACCATGCTCTTGAAGCTGACTGCAAAACCCCTCATAGCGTCTTGCAGCGCAAACATCTTTGGTATGTTGTGAACCGACATAGCCAATTTTGCGAAATCCCTTTTCAAAGAAATGTCGTGCCATCATCCGGCCTGCTTCTATGTGCGAAAACCCGACATTGAAATCAAATTCAGGAACGTCGTTGTCCCAAATCTGCACAATTGGACAGGGCTTTGCCGCAAGCAGTTTATCTGTTGAAGTGCTGTGAGCGATGCCGCCCGTCAGGATCATGCCTGATGGTTGCCACGGCAGCATGGTGCGAATGAGTTCCTCTTCGATATCGGTGTGGAAATCGGAGGCACCGATAAAGGTATGCATACCGGCACCGGTCAGAACGGTGTTGATGCCGCCCAACACCTCACCAAACACATTATTCCCCAGCGATGGAATAATAACGGCCACCATCAAATTGGTTTGTGAACTCAAGGAGCCAGCGATCAAATTCGGTAGATACCCCAGTTCTGCAATGGCTTCATGCACGCGATTGCGCGTTGGTGCAGATATGCTTCCCGTCTGACGGATAACTTTGGAAACTGTCATTGTGCTGACATCGGCCAATTTGGCGACATCTGACAGAGTGACTTTTTTGGTTTTCGCAAGGCCCGACAAACGCCCGCGCTTTGCAGAGCCGCTTTTTATAATACTCATAAATTGCCCGTATCAAACGACCTGAGAAACAGGCTTTTGATATCATGTCGGTTGTTGGGATGTGGATGAAAAGACATGTGTTTTACCTAGGGTATGAACAACAGGCGCAGAAGTTCCAGTGAAGCTTAAAAAATGCGCCAGACAAAAAGGATTGCCAATTCTGCTATTTGTATTCAAACAAAAGCTGCTTGAATAGCAAAGACTCAATCAGATGCAGATCGATAATCGTCGGATAGACTGTGCGGCTCGGCTCAATCCAAACCTGCTTCCACCCGGTGGCAAGTGATGGAATGACCTGCACTATTGGTTACCAACCGTTTCGGCTCGCTGGTCTGACATATCTCCCCCAGATAGCTCTGACACCTGGGATGAAAGGCGCAACCGGATGGAGGATTAACAGGCGATGGAACTTCCCCGCGCAAAATGATCGGGTCGTGGGCCTTATCAACTCTCAATGGAAGGGCGGCAGATAAGAGCGCCTGAGTATAGGGGTGCTGCGGTGCATCGAACATCTGGTCTGTAGGGCCATTTTCCACCAGTTTTCCCAAATACATGACCGCAATCTGATCGGCCATAAACCGCGTGGTGCCCAAATCATGTGCGACCACAACATAGGAGCAGCCAAACTCTTGCTGTAAATCCTTGAAGAGATTCATGATCTGAGAGCGGATTGACACATCAAGCGCGGACACCGGTTCGTCCAGAATAATCAGCTTTGGCTTGGCGACAATCGCGCTGGCAATTGCAATCCTCTGGCGCTGACCGCCGGAAAACTCATGAGGGAAATTCTTGGCCTGATCAGGGCGTAAGCCAACCGCAAGCAGTGCTTCATCAACGCGCTTGGTCAACTCACCTTTGGTAAGCTTCTGGTTGATGACCAATGTCTCGGCGACAATATCAAACACACGCATACGGGGGCTGAGTGATGCCCATGGGTCCTGGAAAACTGCCTGAACATTGGTTCTGAACGTGCGCAAATCCGCACCCGTCATCTCTCCGACATCCTTGCCTTCAATAATGACCTGCCCTGCTGTCGGCGTCAGAAGTTTCAGCAACATGCGCGCCAGTGTGGTTTTGCCACAGCCGGATTCTCCAACAAGTGCCAGTGTTTTTCCGTGTTCCAGATTGAAGCTGACATTATCCACTGCCCGCACAATGGCTTCATTTCCGCCAAACAGTCCGCGAGAAATGGGGAAATGCTTGGTCAGTCCCTTAACATCCAGAATGTGCTGCGTTGTCATGTTGTACGCTCAACTTTCCAGCACCTTGCCAAATGGCTTTCGGCACCACTCAAGCCTTGTGTCTCTGGCGGTGCTTGCGTCTTGCAAATATCATCAGCATGGGGGCAGCGAGGGGCAAAACTGCATCCGGTTTTCTCGGCAAACAGGGATGGAGGCTGGCCCTCAATTGCATACAGACGATCAACCTTTTTATCGACGGATGGTACGGAGTTGAGCAGGGCTTCGGTGTAGGGATGTGACGGAGCCTCGAAAACATCTTTTACCGTTCCAGATTCAACAATCTTACCCCCATACATAACCACCAGTTTGTGACAGAGATTGGCGACGATCCCCAGATCATGGGTGATGAACACAATCGCCATGCCGGTTTCTTTTTGTATCTCCTGCAACAAATTCAGATATTGCAATTGGATCGTCACATCCAGCGCCGTCGTGGGTTCGTCAGCGATGATCACTTTGGGCGCACCGGCAATGGCAATTGCACCGACAATGCGCTGTTTCATGCCACCGCTCATCTGATGCGGATAAGCGCTGATCCGACGTTCCGCGTCAGCCACATTGACCTTCTTCAAAGCATCTATTGCACGTGTGAGCAGTGAACTTCGAGGTGCAGACGGGTCTGTAATGCGAAGGGCCTCAATGACCTGATTGCCCACGGTGTAAACAGGATTCAGGGATGTATGAGGATCCTGCAAAATCATGCCAATCTCATTGCCACGTATTGCAGTCATTTCCTTGGCGGTCTTACCAACCAGATTTTCGCCGTTCAGCCAAACTTCTCCACCTTCAATGCGGCCAATAGGGCTTGGCAGAACTTGCATGATGGAAAGGGCCGTCATGGATTTGCCGCTGCCTGATTCCCCAACAATGCCCAATGTTTCTCCCGCCTCAACGGAAAAGCTGACATCATCAACGACGGACACAGACTGAGTTGAAAAATTCAGTGTCGTATGCAGGTTTTTTACTTGCAGAACAGTGTTGTCAGTCATGTCAGACCTGCCTCAACTTTGGGTCCAGCCAATCACGCAAACTGTCACCCAGCATGTTGACACAAAGAACTGTCAGCAAAATCGCCATGCCGGGAAAGAACGAGATCCACCAATTTGAAATGATCAACTGACGACCATCAGCAACCAGAAGACCCCAAGCCGGGGTCGGCCGGGGGATGCCAATTCCCAGAAAGCTGAGTGTCGCTTCCAATATGACAACAACACCGATCTGCAGCGTTGCCAAAACCACAATCGTATTGACGATATTGGGCAGAATATATTTGCGCAAAATTCGAAAATCCGAGGCTCCGGCAACACGTGCCCGCGCCACAAAGTCACGTTCCCGC
>CAZOCA010000250.1:0-5595 GCA_964578105.1 uncultured Pararhizobium sp. | reverse complement strand
ACAACAACAATTCCTTGTCCCAGAAGGGATATCGTGGCTCGATGCAATTGGCACGCGCTGCGCGGTCCAACACCTCAAATGCGTGGGGAATGAGAGGATTGGCGATAATGTGCAGATGCTCACCCTGCTCACTGGCATCTCCGGCTTTGGTGCCTTGCGCTCCTGAATATCTGGCGATCAGATTGGTACGGTGCACCAAATCCTCATTTACGAGTTGACGCCATCCGGTTCGTTTCTCAGAAAATTTTGCCCTCACGCGATAAGGCAGTATCGATTGAGAGAATATGCTGAACGAGTTGAACAGATTGCTTGAGGCGGCAAACCGGCTTGTCAACAATTGCAGGCATATCGTAGCGGGGCTGACATTCAGGGTTTTTGCTGCACCACAGGCCTCCCGCCACAATCTCAGCCAGCTGCCCTGGTCAGTCAATTCCCGAAGCCGCCCATATCCGTGGGACACAACTTCATCACCGCCATGACCGTCCAGAAGTACGCGTTGCCCGTTGGCCTTGGCCTGCGCATAAATTGAACGGATATTTGAAAGCCCGGGTGCCAGAAACAGCTCCGATTGTTCCCGAAGCACACTCTCATGATGAGCGAAAGGCTCCGGCATTTCCGGGCCCAGGAAATGGGACTTAAATCCACCCGTATTCAGCACAGACTGAATAGAATGGAGTTCATCGGCACTGCTTCCCCGCTCAAATACGAGTGAGTAGGTGTCAAGTGCGCCCTGCCCTTGCATTGACCTGAGATTACGAGCAACACAGGCAATGGATGATGAATCCAGCCCTCCTGAGAGCATAACTCCCACTTGATCGGTTCCACGCATCCTGTTCGTCACAGACCGCGTAAAAAGCTCCGCAAATGCGTCTGGCAAATCAGCCTCTGCAACGGGTTGCCTTGGCTGGGCCACCCAATATCCGGCAGTGCGAACATCGTCTCGGGTAATCGTCAAATAATTCCCGGGCGGCAAACGTCTGATCTGTTGAAACGCCGTCTTGTCGGTCTCGCTGGGAAGGCCAACCAGAAAGTCGGCAATGCGATCTTCGTCGACATCCAATCCACTGCCCTGCATTTCAACAAGTGCCGAAATACTGGATGCAACTGAAAATTGTATTTCGGTCAGGCGAAAATAGAACGGCTTGATACCAAAACGATCACGTGCACAGAAGGCTAATTGTCTGGAATCGTCCCATATCACGAATGCGAAATCGCCATCCAGATGGCTTGGCATGCTTTCGCCCCACCTTCGATAGGCCTTCAGAACCAATTCGCTGTCGGTTATGCCACCAGCGCAATTTCCCAATATGGGTATGAGCGCTTCTCGGTTATCCAGTCTGATGTCACCGACAATCGATAGGGCTTTACCAAGCGAGGAAAACGGTCCGCCCTTACGCTCACCTGAAGTATTCGCCCAACCAAGCCCGAGCGTCATGGGACCAATTGTCAAAACCTTCTGACCATCAGAAAATCTGGCTTGCATCGTCGATAGCATTTTGTGCAAACAAGCCTCGGTGGGCTCTCCGCTCATTCCTCTGCTGAATATGCCTGCAATAGCGGTCATGGTATCATCGCCTACAGATCCACCATGATTGCATAGAGTGGCATGTCAGATGCCTTTCCACCCAACACAACAACCCCCCCGCTTAGAAGCCACGCATGTGCCTTTATATGTTTGTGATTATCCCGCTCTATCCCAATTCTCACGATGGAACGGTAGTTGTGTCTGGCCATCAAATACTGCCCGGCCAGAGCCTGTGTCAGGCACGTTGCACCGGGCACAAAATTGGAGCATGCACCAACCCCCCATGCGATCAATCTTGCCGTCTTTTGATCGCCCTCTTCAGTGACTTGAATCGCTGAAATCTTCCGCATAATAAATGAAGCTGACTTCAGTGATAGAGCAAGACGAATGACGCACAACACAATAACGCAGTGAGATAAAAATAACTTTTCTGAAATTCTCAAACGAAGAAACCGTAATACCTTTGTCATGATGGAACCAACAAATTGTATTTCTTAAATTCTGATAGAATTTTCTCTACGTCTGAACGACAGACTTCTTTTCTAATATGAAATTTTTCTTCTATATACTTACATATATCGTCTCTGGATGATGGTTTTTGTATAAAATCCCAGATGTCCGCACCAACAGAATTCAAGCTGTAATACACATTATTCTTCAAATGAAGCAGCGCTATGCCTTCGCCGAACTCGCAAGCGACGACTTCGGGGGACGCTTTTAGACGTAGGGATGTTGGGTCACGATCTTCTGTCATGGGTAAAAACCATTCATTGCTGACACACCTGACAAACCACGGACAGACTGGTCATGGACCAATCCTGCCCCAAGGCTGCCCAGCAATGTGCCGCGCAGCCTTTCTTTGGAACCCTGCCTTTCTAAGAAAAGGTCAGATCGCCAAATGTTGTTCCAACCGGAAAAGCAGCGTCAAGCGCCGATCCGGTAGAAGCCCCCTGGGTTATCTGTTCGATTGAACCGTGCACTGTGAGACATGGCGCCTCGTATTTCGGGCTCAAGTTTTTCGAAGCTGTTTTCATCAAAATCTCCTTTTGCTCCACATCGGAAATCTACGGTTTTTGATAGTGCAGAACCATCCCGCACCCGATGAGTAAGACCAGCGTCATATTGCATGTCAAGAAAAAATGACCGAATACTTATCAAATTAAATTAAAGATTCCACAGAGCTCTAATTTCATTGATTTTTCTCTACATCGATTAATTTTTCATCATTTTTACTTATTCACAAAAATCCCCATTAAATTTTGCCTATTTTTTATGCATTTTATGACCCTGCCTAAATTGTGTCCTTGTCGCCCCATTTTTTTAATTCAACAATTACAACAGCTTATGTTTTTCAGCTGAACTCGTAGTTCAATCTGGAACAATATTCAGCCACATTTTTGATCTCTTTTCGCAGTAAAAACGTCATGAAATGATGTTTGACGGACGCTGATTTTTGATATTTACTTTAAGAGGGAGGCAACGGCTACCAAGACTGATAGCGAAAGCAACAGGGCTTGTTTATGATACAGATTGCCGAACCCCCTACCCAATTCGGTCCACTCGCAAACGTTACAGACACTTTTTACACGGTCGCAGATTCCCTCGGCAAATATGTATTTGCTGAAATGACGGGTCCTAAAGGGCGGCTGCATGACGTAGAAAACAGTGATGCATTACAAGAATTGCTGCGCACCAACAAAGTCGCAAATTTCCTGTGTGCTTCGCGAAAACACATACGTTTGGAAAATCAATCACTCTATTTATGGTTGAGCAACTATCGTAAACGGACAGCTCTTCTGAACGCGATCAGTCTTTCCCATATCTCGAAAATTTCGAATGCACTGGTGAAGGCTGATATTGAGTTCATCGTCTTCAAGGGCGTAATTCAGCAGAAAATTCTCTATGGCAGCTATTTTGTAAAACCCGCTGGTGATGTTGATTTGCTCGTTCACGGCAAGGACTTCAAGCGGGCCAGAGACGTGCTGGGAACCGCCGGGTTTGCCGTGATCGACAGATCGGATTCAAGTTGGTGGGTCAATTTTCTTGGCGAGCAACATCTTGAGCCCCGCCAACCAGGCTCGCCGGCCATCGATCTTCACTACAAAATCCAGCAGCCCGGTTCACCGCAGCCAACGGATACCGGTGAATTTATAAAGCGAAAACAGTTTGTCGATGTTGCCGGGATCAAGGTGCCATTCATGCACCCGGATGACTTTTTGCTTATGTCGTCGATCAGCATTGCCAAGGCGATGTTCAATCGTGAGCCGTGCGGAGGCCACATTGCTGATGTCCATGCGAGCCTTTGCCATTTGGGACCACAGGACATTCCGACCATACAGGCTTTCAGCAAACGACAGGGTCTGTCAGCCATTCTCGCGCTCGGCCTTCGTTCTGCAAAAGCGGTCTTGAATGTCGATCATCCAATGACAAAGTCGATCGAAACAGAGGTTTTGGCTTCGGTCAGCGATGCATCCCTCAGGAAACTTTTGCTTCTGCCCGATAAGAATTCGCCAAGCTGGCCGAAGCGCAGACAGGTGTTGTGGGAACTCTGCGAACGCTCTTCGACCAGATTCGTCCGTGAATCTTCATGGGCGATATCGGCTGATATCTGCCGTCGCATCACCCAAGAAACACGCACAGCAAAACCACGACAGTCGGATGAGGGTCGAAATATGGAAAGCACCCTTGGGCAAGGAGAGGCAGTGGAATACCAAGCAGAGGGCCAGCTGCATGAGCGCAATGCAAAATCAGTTTGCGTAATTATTGCTGCCTATAATGCGGAAGATTCAATTGCTCGGGCTGTGACGTCAGCACTCAATCAGGCGGAGGTATCAGAAGTTATTGTTGTTGATGATGCTTCGACTGACACAACAGTCGCTTCAGCGCAGCTTGCCGAAGACGGAAGCCAACGGCTGAAATTGATTGAATTGGCGCAGAACGTTGGTCCTGCCGAAGCCAGAAACATTGCCATCGACAATTCCAATGCTCCCCTGATTGCAGTCCTGGATGCAGATGACTTTTTCCTGAAGGATCGTTTCAAACCGCTGATTGAAGACGATGATTGGGATTTTATTGGCGATAACATCGTGTTTTTAAATGAAGCAGCGATTGGCACGTTTGAGACCACGGAATTGTTAGGCAACAGCCCTAAACAAACGACGCTGAGTTTCGCCGAATTTATTGCCGGTAACATTTCCAAACGCGGCCTGATGCGCGGCGAACTGGGATTTCTCAAACCCGTCATGAAACGGGAATTCCTCCAAACGCATGGCATCCGATACCAGCGCAACCTTCGCTTGGGTGAGGACTATGAACTTTATTCAAGAGCGCTCCTGAAACAGGCCCGTTTCAAAATCTCACCATCTTTGGGATATGGCGCAATCATTCGATCCAATTCGCTCAGCGCAAAGCATCAGACTTCGGATCTGGAAGCTTTGGTAAACGCCGACCGTTCCATGCTGGAAGACCATGATTTGTCTGTTGCAAACCGCTCAATTTTGCGGCGCCACGAACGACATATCCATAGCAAGTTCGCGCTTCGCGAATTTCTCGATTTGAAGAATGACAAAACAGCGTGGCAGGCTCTGAAGTTTGCCTGCTCAAACCCATCTACCTTTTTCGCTGTGTTTAGCGGCATCGCCTTTGACAAGATTGGTAAGACTGGCCTGACAAAAAACCAAAAACCGCCGGCGAATATCTACCGAGACCAACAGGTCTTGTTTCCGGTCAACGGAATTGGAGCCAATCAATGAGGCTTAACCTTAAACCCAGTGGCGCAGCTATGTCGGTATTGTGCAACGGGCCAACGCAGGTGGTGGTGTAAGATGGTTTTCAACTACATCAGAAATCGACCCAACCCCGATAACAGCGAATTTTATGTTCGGTCCAGCGCGCGGGATACGGCGACAGATACCAAACGATTTGAGCAATTGGTTCGCACTATTCGTAACTGCAGCGAATCCATTCAAAAGGAACTTTCAGGATTGCAATCCCGTTCCAAGAACGCAGCGACATCTGCGGCCTTCCTGCTGGACACCATGGATAGTGGCGATGCTCCTGAAAACTCCGAC
>CAZOCA010000249.1:0-5601 GCA_964578105.1 uncultured Pararhizobium sp. | reverse complement strand
GGGGAAGGTACTGAAAGACACAGTGCAATTGCCAATGCGGATTGTCTGCATGCCCAAGCCAAGCAACCCCTCAAGAACTCCCGTCGCTCTAAAAGCCACCAATGTGAAACTCTACACAATTCCGGCTAAGCCGGTTTGCGGAAAACCGGTCAAGTTGATCACTGAAATCTGGACCAATAAACCGGGCAAGGTGGAGTTCTTTCTGACCAGAAACGATGGTGCGAAACAAAAGGCATCTGTCACGACGACCAAGGTTGCAAATGGCAATGTAAAACGCTGGGCAAAGACATATGAGTTCAATAAATCCGTTCACAGACGCTATCAGATCGTTCTTGCCAAACAGGCAATGACCAGCAAGTGGGCTGAAATCAAATTAAAGTGCGGTGCCGGAAATGACATCAAACGCCCCAAGGCAGTGACAAACTAACCCGTTTTTTCGTCAGGCCTACCAAGTCTGAACAGGTAGCGGATTGACCTCTGCATCACAATAAAAAAGGGACCCGAAACCGGGCCCCTTTTTTATTGTGATGCAGGTGAGGGTCACCAATATATATTCAACTTGTCCCCCACAGTCAGCCTTTACCTCTTGCTCTGCTTCTTTATGGTGCGGATCATTTTTCCAAACGCCTTGTCCTTCGACCTTCGTTGCGCCAGGCTCGAGGTGTTAAAGCGCTCTTCTGCAATCAGTTTTCTCCATCGACCCAGCCTGACCTCATCAATATCTCCAGTTTCGACGGCCGCCAGTACAGCGCATCCCGGTTCACTGACATGCTGACAGTCTTTGAAGCGACATTGCAGTGTAAGGGCATCAATATCTGAGAACAGATGGGCAAGCCCGGTTTCAACGTCAGCAAGCTGAAGTTCCCGCATTCCCGGCGTGTCCAACACGGCGCAAGCATCTGGAAGAATATGAAGCCTGCGGCTTGTCGTGGTATGGCGACCCTTCGCGTCGTCCTCACGAATAGCCTGGGTGTGGATGGAAAGGCTTTGCAACAGCGCATTGGTTAGCGTTGATTTCCCCACACCGGAAGATCCCAGAAACGCGACCGTCTGCCCCGGCTTGCACCAATCGGCCAATTTTTGCCTTGGTTCATCACCTCGTGCATCCAGAACCACCACCGGAACCAGATCAGAAATACCACTGGCCTCTGAAACATAATTATCAGGCGTTTCGCAAAGATCGCTCTTTGTCAGGATAATGACAGGAGATACACCAGCCTCAAAAGCAACAGCTATATAGCGTTCAAGCCGCGCAACGTTAAAATCCTGATTGCAGGAAGATACGATGAAAGCCGTATCAATGTTTGCGGCTATTAATTGCACTTGCCGGTCGCTGCCCGGCGCACGTCGTTTGATGAGGCTTTTCCGCTCTAAAACCTCGCAGGAACCGGGGCGGGCTTCATCAAGTAACAACCAATCACCCACGGTTGCTTCAGGGTTTGGTGGCACAATGGTATCGATCCCGTCGCCCAGGACGCGAAAACCACTTCGTTGCACCTCAATTATGCGGACTGGCGGTGTCCTGCCCATGTCTTCGGTACTGATTTGTTGCGCAAAAAACGGCTTCCAGCCGAGCATTTCAAGTTGTGAAGGTATGCGTTTGGGGCTTCCGTCCGTTGCAGGAGGCCGCAGGAATTTTGAATAATCCCGTTTCATTGATGTGAACTCTCATGTTCAAACCACGAGCAACGCTCGGGTCGCAGTGTCAGATTTTCTGAAATTACAAAGCTGCGTTGCACGAACCGCTTTCCGGTTGGTGGGTCTGGTCGCTTCTGCTTTGCACCGGGAGGACGCTTTGCCTCCCCACATGATCAGGACATGAAATCTCCGTGTTATCGTCGGATAATAACACGAATTTCCGCTTGTTCAAAGATCATGCGGTCCAAATTTCACACGGAGTTGCCAAAGCACTCGCCAGGCAGCGCAGGCTGACCTTGAACTTGAAGCTAGCCCATCTCTCCGCGGCGATTTCCCTTGATCAGATCTGCAGATTTCTCAGCCAAACAGTATGTGGCGGCAACCGTATTGCCAGATACAATTTTAGGCATCACAGAGGCATCAACAACCCGAAGGCCAGATGTGCCATGCACACGCATTGAACCCGGATCAACAACCGCCATCGGACCGGTTCCCATTGCGCAGGTTCCAATCGGGTGAAACAACGTCCCAACATTTTGACGAATGAAACTATCAAGAGCCGCGTCATCCTCTGCGTCAGGACCCGGAGACAACTCCACATCCAGATGGGGCACAAAGGGCGGTTGTCCAATAATCTTGCGGGCAATTCGCACCCCTTCGCGCAACGCCCGCGTCGTGCTTTTCCCCTGGAAGAAATTGTATTTAATCAGAGGCTTATCCAAGGGATCTGAACTCTTTAGTTTAAGATTCCCAATACTGTCAGGCCGCAATTGGCAAACATGCATGATAAAGCCATGTGTGCTGAAGCCCTTTGCATTCTGTGTATTGGCCATGGCCGTGCAGAAAAACAGCTGTATGTCCGGGCGTTCAGAGCCCGTAGTGGACAGGAATGCACCGCCATCAGCTGTGGTCGACGCAAACAGCCCACGGCGTCTAAAAATCCAGTTCACCACGTGAAGTACATTCCTTGGGAAGGCCCGCCATGAACCGCCATAGGGAACGCTGGTCTTGGCGCGGTATTCCACACTGACATCCAGATGATCCTGCAGATTTTCGCCAACACCTGGAAGGTCGTGCACCAATGGGATTCCATGCTCTGACAATTGTTTTTTGTCACCAATGCCGGAAAGCATCAAAAGGTGAGGGGACACAAAGCTGCCAGCGGACAAGATGATCTCTGTCCCGCGTGTTTCTCCGCTCGCACCACTGTCGTCCTGCCATACAACACCTTCTGCCCGCTTACCATCCATGATCACTTTCGTGGCCCTGCGACCAGACAGAATAGTCAGGTTCGACCGATTGCGAATTGGATTGATATAGGCACTTTCGGCCGTTACCCGTTCGCCATTGGATTGCGTAAATGTGTAAAATCCATACCCGTCTTGGCGCGGACCGTTGAAATCGGAGTTAAACCGGTGACCGGCAAGCTCCGCCGCTTTCAAAAATGCATGGGTCAACGGATTGACGGTTCGGATATGCGCCAGATTTACTGCGCCCGAAACGCCATGATAGTCGGGATTAATTGGCTGCCCTTCACGTTCCGCACGAGCCGGGAGATGGGCATCTGAGCCACTGTCCACCAAAGGCTCAAACCGCTCCATTTTCCGGAAATAAGGTAGCAAATCATCAAAACCCCAACCGAATGCGCCAAGATCGCGCCATTCGTCATAGTCTTCGCGCTGGCCGCGAATGAGAATTTGGCCATTTACGAGGGTACTGCCACCGGTTCCATGGCCACGGGGCAGGTCGATCCTGCGGTCATCCACGCCTTCTTCGGGCTCGGTCTTGAACCATTGCATGAATTTGGGACCGCCCAAAAAGGCGAGAGCCGGTGCCATGAAGGTAACCATTGCCAATGGCATGCGGACGATGGTCTTGCGGGAATTCCGGTCCGGTCCGCTTTCAATCAGTGCCACGCGCACATCAGGGTCTTCGGTAAGACGATTGGCCAGCACACAGCCAGCAGCGCCGGCACCAACGATAACATAATCAAACTTGGTCACAGATCAGATGTCCTGATTTTGCGGAAGAAGAACCAGATCACGGACGGTCACATGGGGTGGCCGGGTCAACATGAACATCACAGCCTCAGCAACATCCTCAGAGCGCATTCCCTCATGCGCCGCGACTTTTTCGTCAATCGCGGCTGCGTCAGCAAACCCCCAAAGCGGATTAAGCACAACGCCCGGCGCAATAGCACCAACGCGAACATTGTGAGGCGCGACCTGACGGCGCAACCCGTGGGTAAAAGCCTGTATTGCGTGCTTGGATGCCGAGTAAATTGGTTCCCACTGGATAGCCTGATGCCCAGAGACAGAGCTTGTGATGATTATGTCCCCGGATCGACGCGCAGTCATTTGTGGCAATACCCGGTTTACCAGCCGGAAAACACTGTTCACATTGACATTGAGCAAATCGTCCCACGCATCCGGATCTCCATCGACCACGTCGCCTGGCACATAAAGCCCGGCATTTGCCAGCAAGATGTCTATTTGCCCGAAATGGGCGATGGCATCCGTGGCAACGCGGTCCACCTCGGCAGGAATTGTAAGATCAGCCGATAGTACCAAAGCGTCAACGCCAAGTTCCTGATTGACCGCCTCAAGCCGTTCCTCAGACCGACCAACAATGGCAACTTTTGCGCCAGCGCTGGCAACCGCAATGGCAAGCGCGCGTCCAATGCCCGAACTTGCACCGGTCACCAGCGCAACTTGTCCCGAAACATCCCAATTCATATAATACCTCACCAGTTTTCTTCATGTTACATGCAACCAACCCGGTGGCACAAACTGGAATTAAGGTCGGAACTGTTGATCAGTTTGGGAAAACACGACAACAAGAAATCCAACGAGCCGTTCAGCACGCAAATCAAAGGTCTTTGTAGCCGATAAGCTCGATGTTCAGCGCTGAAATTTCGCGCCTCAGATCTTCGCAGATAAGTGTCTGCAAACAGCCCGTTCGATCTTCCAGAACATCATCATATCCACTATGCCCGGTATCCCTCAATTCTGCATTTTCAACAGCAGGATGATCGATGAATATGTAGGTGCCAGTCGTCAGTTCTTTCAAACTGTCGACAAAGGCTCTGGTGCGATGCCGTGTATCCAGCGGGTATTTGGGGTAACCTTCGATCCGTTGCAGGCCATGTCCAAGCGGATCATCTATGAGTCCAAATTCTTGGCACAATTCCTCCACAAGCACGCCGACCCGCGCATCGAAATCTGCAAAATGTTTCACCATGTGTGCGCTGACATGCGTAACATTGTCAAACATCGCAATGCCAAGTTCAATTTGCGCTCTAAATTCTTTGACAATCTCATCAAAGCACCAATTGCTCTCCAAAAGATTGGGGCGATTGTCGCCGAGCCTTGGCAACAGCAAAGGGCGAAAACTGCTGCCTCTGTCTGTAAGGCTTGGGGCGTAGGTGAGGGGTCGCCACTTCACCGCATCCCATTCACTCGTAAGCGTTAAATGCACACCCACATCTATCTTCGGATTTCGATTAAAGAGCTGCGCAGCATGTTCAACCCAGGCACAGGGCATCATAACTTCAACACTACGTGCAATGCCTTCTGAACAGGCACGCAGGCAGCCGACATTGGACGCCCAACTGGACCCGGCATCATCTGCTCTAACCAAAAGTCTGACAGTTTCCGTCACACGCAATCATCCTTCGCTGCGTCATTTATCCAACAGAACACACATTGAAAGTCGACAGCGGAACGTTTAGCAACTAGGCAAAGTCTTCGCGGGCGACAAGCCTTTGTGCAGCTTGTTCAAATCTGTGACGTGTGGCCCGTCGCGCAGCTTCCACATCCTGGGTTTGAATGCCCTGCAATACGGCGAAATGTTCAGCCAGAATATCAGGGCCAAACTCTGACGCGGCAGCATTTTTCAAAAATGCCGAACGCAGATTTGATTGAATATTGGATTCAATCATTCCCACGACGTCTTCATAATAAC
>CAZOCA010000248.1:0-5635 GCA_964578105.1 uncultured Pararhizobium sp. | reverse complement strand
CCGTCGCAAAACACCTATAGTGTTGAAGCTTGGGAAGAAGCGCTTCGTTTAACAGGTGCTGGCACGTGGGACATAGGAACCAGGCTCAATCTGGAACGGGCATTGCGGGTGGGTGATGAACTGGGCGGCCACATTGTGTCAGGCCATATAGATGGCAAAGCTGAAATCATATCTGTTGTTCAGGAGGGCGATGCAACGCGATTTGTACTTCGAGCCCCAGATTCACTTGCGAAATTCATTGCACCCAAAGGCTCGGTTGCGCTAGATGGCACTTCGTTGACTGTTAACAGCGTGTCAAAATCCGATTTTGATGTGTTGTTGATCGCCCACAGCCTGTCTGTGACCACTTGGCAGGCACGCAAAAAAGGCGACTACGTCAATCTGGAAGTTGATACCATGGCGCGTTATGCGGCAAGGCTGCTGGAAACTCGATAGGACCTCACCAAATGGCTGACAAGAGCCCCAAAATTCTGATCGTGGAAGCACGCTTCTATGAAGATATTGCCGATGAACTTGCTGCGGGTGCAATTGAGGCAATAGAGGAAGCCGGCATGAGTTATGATCGCATAGCGGTTCCTGGTGTGCTGGAAATCCCGGCGGCAGTTTCCATGGCTTTGATCAGTTCAGAAGCGGGGGCTGGCACCCAATATGCAGCGTTTGTGACGCTTGGTTGTGTTATCCGTGGTGAGACTACACATTATGAAATTGTGTCCGGCGAATCAGCGCGTGCTTTGATGGACATTTCGGTGGCTGAAGGGCTTGCATTGGGCAATGGCATTCAGACCGTTGAAAACAGTGACCAGGCCTGGGCGCGCACGCGCCGTTCTGAAAAGAACAAAGGTCGCGGCGCTGCAGTAGCGGCAATCGCAATGTTGCAATTGCGTAAACAGTTTGGATTGGCCTGACATGTCTGAAGTCAACAAAACTGCCGCGCAACCGCGTCCGGCCAACAAGCGCGGTGCTGCGCGGCTTGGTGCGGTGCAGGCGCTTTACCAAATGGATATTGGCGGCACGCCCTTGCAACAGGTTGTGGCCGAGTTTGAAAGTGTGCGCCTGGGCAAAGAAATTGATGGTGAGCAGTATCTGGAAGCAGATGCGGCCTATTTTCGGGGGATTCTTGCAGGAGTGGTCAAAGAGCAGGTTCAGCTTGACCCATTGATCCACAAGGCTCTGACGCCAGATTGGCCTCTGGCACGTATCGACAGCCTTCTACGTGCCGTTCTGCGCGCGGCGACGTTTGAACTTCTGAAACGAAAAGACGTTCCAGCCAAAGTGATCATCAACGAGTATGTTGATGTGACAAAGGCCTATTTTCTGGAAGATGAACCAAAAATGGTCAATGGCGTTCTGGACCACATAGCGCGAGATATCAGGGCCTCTGAGTTTACCGAAAAATGACACCTCCCGGAAAAGCCGAAGACCGCTTTATCCAGCGCTATTTTGGGCCTCTGGCGAATAATTCTGAGGCGCTGGGCCTGCATGATGATGCAGCCCAAATTGCCGTTCCTGACGGTAAATCTCTTGTCGTTTCTACAGATACACTTGTCGCTGGGATCCACTTTTTTCACCGCGATCCGCCTGCATCCCTGGCCAGAAAAGCCCTTCGGGTAAACGTCTCCGATCTCGTTGCCAAAGGCAGCACGCCTAAGGGGTATTTCCTGTCATTGGCTTTACCTGAAGCACAATTGCGTTCACAGGATTGGATGTCTGAATTTTCCGGGGCTCTGGGGCAGGATCAAAAGGCATTGGGCCTTCAAATCATGGGTGGCGACACCGTGATGACGAAAGATGTCTCGGCCATCACCATCTGTGCATTTGGTTTGGTTCCACAGGGTCAGATGGTGAAACGCTCCGGTGCAGGAGTAGGGGACCGCTTGTATGTCACTGGGACAATCGGGGACAGTGCTGTTGGCTTATGTGCGCGACAAGCCAACCTTTTTGGGTTGGGTGAATTGACAGGCTTTGAACAGCAACTGCTTGCATGTTTGACTGAACAAGAGTGCGCGCAACTGGAACTGTCCTATCTGGAACCGCCAACAAACCTGTCAGCCGCGGACATTTTGTTGAAATTTGCCTCTGCATCAATGGATATTTCCGATGGATTATCTGGTGATGCAGCAACGCTTTCCGGTGCCAGCAATGTGGGCATGGAAATCAACATGGCTGACATCCCGCATCACACCATTCTAGCGCCTCATCTTGAGAAAGAGGGTTTACGGGCAAGGCTGATAACAGGCGGTGACGACTATCAGATCCTTTGCACTGTCACTTCAGCCCGCAGCAAGGACTTTGAGATTGAAATGGCAAAAGCCAAGGTGCCGGTGACCTGTATTGGGCAAATTGTTGAAAAAACAGGTGTGCGCTTTCTGGATGGTGAGCAACAAGAGTTGTCTGTTGGTGCAAACGGGTTCGATCATTTTTCCTGATTGAGTGAATACGAGTGACATTCATGAATTCTGGAAATCAACTCATTTATCGGATTCGCTTTTAAACCTGCATCAACGGGCGTATGAGGAACATTCCTCAAAGTAAGCTCGGAATCCGATGACAGAGAGTGTCTCAACCCCCGTAGATGCTGCACCTGTATCCGATGATCGGATAGCGCGCCGCAATGTATTCGTTCTGGCCGCAGCGCAGGCTTTGGCAGGGGCAGGCGCTCCAATCTGTATTTCTCTGGGGGGCATTGTCGGCTTGCATTTGCTCGGGCTGGATAAGAGCCTGGCCACTCTGCCTGTTACTGGCTTTGTTGTCGGAACGGCCCTTGCTACCTTGCCAGCGGGTATACTGGCCAGACGGCTTGGTCGCCGCAAGGGTTTGATGATTGGGTCTTTGCTTGGGGTCTGCGGTGGTTTGCTGGCGGCCTATGCTGTTTTCCTGAGTTCTTTCTGGTTCTTTTGCTTTGGCGTGTCACTCGCAGGGGCCTCCAGTGCATTTGTTCAGCAATATCGCTTTGCAGCGGCTGATTCTGCCAGCGAGAGCTTTCGCCCCAAGGCTATTTCCTGGGTTATGGCAGGCGGGGTGCTTGCGGCCGTCATTGGCCCCCAAACAGCCTCGCTTACCAAGGATTTGCTTGCGCCGACCCTCTATGCAGGGGCCTTTGTTGGCTTGTCAGTGCTTGCAGCGTTGTCATGCATCGTTTTGGGTTTTCTGAAAGCACCGCCAATTCAGAGTGTGCAAAACACTGCAGCAGGCAGACCGCTTTTGGAGATCATGCGTCAGGGCAGGTTCATTGTGGCTGTCCTGTGCGCTGTCAGTTCCTATGCATTGATGAGCTTTGTGATGACTGCGGCACCCATGGCCATGGTTTCGCATGGGCACAGCATGTCAAATGCATTGCTTGGTATTCAATGGCACGTAATGGCCATGTTCGCTCCCAGCTTTTTTACCGGCTCACTGATTCAGAGATTCGGCAAGGAACGCATAGTTGTCGTAGGCCTTTTACTCCTCGCCGGATGCGCAGCGCTGGCACTTGCAGGGCCTCATCTGGCACATTTTTGGGGCGCGTTGATTCTGTTGGGAATCGGCTGGAACTTTGGATTTATCGGTGCGACAGCCATGCTGACCGAAACCTATCGACCTGAGGAAAAAAATCGGGTCCAGGCGGTCAATGACTTCATCGTATTTGGGTTTGTAGCCGCCGCATCTCTGTCCTCCGGCGGAATATTGCACGCCTTTGGCTGGAACACGGTCAATGTGGTCGTGTTCCCGGTCGTTATCATCACACTTGCCTTGTTGTTCTTTACCCGCAAAAAATCAGCGATTTAGAACATACGACGCAGGTGAGGAGAGTTAGTTACCCAGAGGATTGGTGCGTCCTGCAGCGGACAGCAATTGGCTGACAAAGCTGACGTCACTGCCACCTGTCGGCGTGGTTCTGGAAACAAAGTCAAACACACGGCCATCCTGAAGGCCGTAATTTGCGATTTGCTGGACCCGCTCCTGATCGTCAAAATAGACGGCAAGCACGCGCTGGTCCACAACCTTCGACCTGGCGAAGGCAACCGGTCTGCTTGAGACCTGCGATATGTAGTAGAAAACCTCGTTGCCGAATTCGGCAATCGTAGTAGGCGTGCCAAAGGCAAGCAGCGCCTGCTCGCGGCTGGCACCTACAGGAACCTGCCGTTCCGCGTCATGCGGGATCTGATATCCTTGAAAATTGCGCTGTTCAAGACACCCACCCAACGCAACAGAGCCAAGCAGCAACACACCAATCGTAATGCCATGCGGAAAGCGCGACCCCTTTGATTTGTTAGGGCCAGCTGGTTTTCTGATGGAACCGTTCCTCAAAGCCAACAGAGCATTCCTTCCTGTCTAAGTGCTGGCCTGTCGCCCAAGCCAGCTACTTCTTCTTGTGTTGCACGCCGATCAGCCACAACGATTATTGCAAAACTCCTAGCGCGCACTACTTGCATTTGCAATAAGAGCCTGGAATTTGGCCGTCTTGGACGGGCGTTTTTCGATTTCATTCACAGTATGGATCACAGCATGCTTCGTCGTTTTTTCAAAACGAACATAACCAATGAGACCATAACGCAGAGGCTTTATGCCCAGATTGTGGCACAAGCCCGGCAACGCGCATTCTATTCCGATTTCGGTGTGCCCGACAGTCTGGATGGTCGCTTCAACATGATTGTGCTGCATAATTTTCTGCTGTTCAATCGGTTGCAATCGTCCAATGCAGCAGCCCAGGCACTGAGCCAGGAAGTTTTTGATCTGTTTCGCCTCGATATGGATCATTGTCTGCGCGAGTTGGGTGTCGGCGATACCACGGTGCCCAAACGGATGAAGAAAATGATGCAGGTCTTTTATGGTCGGTCCGATGGATATCGATCAGCTCTTGGGGCAGAGGACCAACTTTCAGAACTTACAGACGCGCTGTTCCGCAACATACTTAGCTACAATGAAAGTCTGTTCACGGCGGAATCGCAAACACAGTCAGCAACATCAACCGGCGAAGGCCGGGCAGGAGCGCTGTCTGCCTATGTGATTGCATGTGTTGATGGTCTCAACACTCAGGACGAAGCCGCTATACTGGCTGGTTCCCTTTCCTTTCCTGACCCTGCGGCGTATATATAGCGCATCGCATAGTCCTACAGTTGATTCTCAATTTCTCTGCGAGGCCTGACATGAGCAAGCTCAAAACAGCATCCGAAAATGATGCAAATCTCCACGATAGATTTCAAGATTCCATGGTGGGGCTCTGGCCCTGGAAATATCCAATTGTAGCTGGCGACATCACCAATGATGCGAAGGATTTTCTCATTAAGCCTGATAAGGCTGATCACGCAGCAATTGCGGACGCACTGAATGTGCTTGCTGTGCACGATCTGAATGCAACACTGCGTATCCATCGCACGAAAAACAGCATTCGCGTTCGTGGGCACGTGGATGCGATTGTTGAGCAAGGCTGTGTGGTCACTCTGGAGCCTGTCCGTCAATCATTGATGGAAGAAGTTGATAGAACATTTGTCGCAAACCGCTCCGATTTTGATACTGTTTTTGCGAAAATGAATGCGAACCATGCAACGATGATTGATCCAGATGAAGTGGATCCGCCCGAAATTGTCGAAAACGGTCGGTTGGATTTGGCGGCAATTGCATTGGAGCACGTAATAATTGGCATTGATCTTTATCC
>CAZOCA010000247.1:0-5653 GCA_964578105.1 uncultured Pararhizobium sp. | reverse complement strand
TGGACAGTCATATTACCCCGCCTTTCCCTATCCGTTTTATAGAAAGTTTAGCGATCAGGATGTTGCTGACCTTTGGATGGCGTTTCAGACGGTGCCGCCAGCGGCAGAGCCTTCGCGGGATCAGGATGTCGTGTTTCCGTTCAATTTCCGCGACGGGTTGAAATTGTGGCGCGCTTTGTTTTTGGACAAATCCGGATTTCAGACAATCGAAGGGCAAAATGACGTCTGGAATCGGGGGAAGTATATTGTCGAAGGCCCCGCACATTGTGGCGCATGCCACACCCCCCGAAATACATTGGGCGCACGGCAGGCAGAACTTAGATTACATGGAGCGGACAAGCTTCCCGGTGGCGGGAAGTCTCCACCCATCACCACCGCCGCGCTAATGGAAAATGGCTGGACAGAAAAGTCTCTGGCCTATGCCTTGCGCACCGGCGTCTTGCCGGATGGAGATACATTTGGCGGATCAATGGGCGAAGTGGTGCGGGATGGAACACGCTTTCTTTCGCAGGATGATCTAAATGCCATTTCCAGTTTTCTGATGAACCAGGAGTAGATATCATGTCCATCAACAGACGAACTTTTCTCAAATCCAGCGCTGGAAGTTTGGGCCTTACCCTGCTGCCAGTCAGCTTCAAAACGTCGTTAGCATCTGATGGGTTTCTGGAAATAATTGCCGGCCCCTCGCAACAAAAACTCTATTCAGGCGATGCGCCGGACTCGGATCTTTGGAGTTACAATGATTCCACACCGGGCCCTGAAATCAGGGTCAAACGCGGAGATCGGGTGAAAGTCCGGCTTGTTAACAAGCTTGAAGAAGCAACATCGATCCATTGGCATGGCATCCGCATTGCTAACGACATGGATGGGGTGTCCGGTCTGACACAGAAAGCCGTGGAGCCAGGCGCCACCTTTGAATATGATTTCACCGTGCCGGATGCTGGAACCTATTGGTATCACGCCCATAATAAAAGCTGGAATCAGGTTGCTCGTGGCCTTTATGGCGCACTGATTGTCGAAGGCGACACGTCCGATTTCGACGCCGAGCACGACAGGACATTAATTCTGGATGACTGGCGGCTGGACCAAAGCGGCAAGTTTGACACTGCAAGCCTTGGCTCAATGATGGATTGGAGCCATGGCGGACGCCTTGGCAATTGGCTCACTGTTAATGGCAAGAGCCAACCCAACTACACACTGAACGCGAATGAGCCATACAGATTGCGGTTGATCAACACATCCAATGCCCGCGTGCTGGAACTGGATACAAAGCAACTTGGTGCAAAAATTCTTGCCTATGATGGTCAAAGCCTGCCAGCTGTCGCGGAATTGCCTTATCAGCCTTTGCTGCTTGGCCCCGCGCAAAGGGTCGATGTATTAGTGGTTCCAGAATCAGGGATATCAATGCAGCTGGACGAGGTTTCAGGTGGACAGGCATTCTCGGTTGCCAGTTTCGAGATCGTGGAAAAGTCGGACAACACCCCGCCAATACCCGCACTGACAATGCCTGCGCTGATACTGAACGACCTGCCAGAACCGGACCTTGAAAAGGCACGCGTTTTCACGCTGGATATGACTGGCGGTGCCATGGGGCGGATGGGTGACATCACCTATAAGGGCAAGAAGCTGGAAAGAACGGATTTCAGGAGCACAGGACAGGTTTGGGCTTTCAACGGTATCGCCAATCTGGCCGATGCGCCCTTCTTTTCAGTCCAGCGAAATGACACGATCATTCTGGACACGGTCAACAACACAGCCTTTCTTCATGCCATGCACATCCACGGGCATCATTTCCGCGTTCTGGAGCGCAGCGGAAGTGACGTAGATGAAGGCAAGCCATGGCGCGACACCTTTCTCATCGGGCCCGAACAGACCACCAAAATTGCCTTTGTTGCTGACAATCCTGGCAAATGGCTGTTGCACTGTCACATGCTGGAACATGCGGCTGCCGGAATGAACACGTGGTTTAAGGTCAGTGCTTAGGGTGCGGACCCTAGCCCTTACAACGGACCTCACGGCATGGTGATCAGACCGGGCTGGATTTTTTGGCCGGTTCTGGGTATGAGAGAATCATGAGGAACTTGATTTGTTTTCTGCTGTTGCTTTTGTTTGTCGGCACCCATGGGTTGCCTGACAGCAGGACAGTATTTGCAAACCTAACCTCTCCGATACTGCAGCAAACGATTGCGGATACTGGTCAGGATGTCTCCATTGTCGGGAGCAGCGGTGCCATTGTGACCGCAAGGCAGAAATGCTGCGGCGAAGATGATGCCGTTAAAACGTCAAACAGTAATGCGCCCTGCAGTTCTGACTGTTCATTTACAAATGCGGCTTTTAATCCAGAGTTCCTGTTCGGCGGAACCATTCCTTCCTATGAGCCGGCGACAAGTCTCAATGCCGCCTTTCGACACGCGCTTTTTCGACCTCCAATTGCCTGATTGTCTTAGCTAAACGCGCATCTTTGCTTCTGCATGAGATGTATTTTTTCTTAGACAATTCATGAGGCATGACATGCTTACAAGACGCAGTCTCCTACTCGGCATCTCGGCACTCATTGCGACAGCACCGCTGCCCGCTTTGGCTGCCAAACCGAAAAACTTCCGACTGAACTCTAAATTCAAGCCACGTAATGTGCGGTTCAAAGGTTATCCGGTTGGTACAATTGTGGTCGACCAACGCAAACATTTCCTGTATCTCGTCACCGGACGCGGCCGTGCGCGCCGTTACGGGGTTGGACTTGGCAAGGCGGGTCTGGCCTTTAACGGGTCAGCCACGATTGGCCGTAAAGCCAAATGGCCGCGCTGGACACCAACGGCGAATATGATCCGACGTGATCCTCGTCGCTACAAAAAATATGCAGGCGGCTTGCCTGGCGGCATCAATAACCCGCTTGGCGCAAGGGCCTTATATCTCCACCGAAATGGCCGCGATACGCTGTTTCGGATACATGGAACAACTGAGCCGTGGTCCATTGGACAAAACGTATCCAGTGGATGCGTGCGCATGATCAATGCGCATGTAGAAGATCTTTATGAACGCGTCAGAATCGGCGCAAAGGTAGTTGCAATATGAATTTTGATGACAATACAGCACGCACGCCATCCCGGCGCGCCTTTGTGCTGGGAAGCGCCAGTATTCTGGGCCTTGCGGTTTCGGGCTGTACAACAGCCACAAATGATAGCGCGGGCGATACTGGAGGCGGGTTCGGCAATTATGCATCGATGTATGGGCCACTGCCCAGTGAAAAATTCCCCATTCCCGGAATTGATCTGAACAAGGTGCCATCTCAATTCAGGCGTCGCAGCGTTAGCTATCGCACCGATGAAAAGCCTGGGACGATTATTGTCGATACGTCTTCGCACTACCTCTATCTGGTCGAGCCAGGTGGCAAGGCAATGCGTTACGGGGTTGGCCTTGGCCGCGCGGGTTTCGCATGGTCTGGTCGTGCAAGAGTTGCCTGGAAGCGGCCATGGCCGACATGGACGCCACCTGAAGAGATGATCGCAAGACGCCCCGAGTTGAGCAAATACAGCGCGGATAATGGCGGGATGCAGCCCGGACTAGACAATCCGCTTGGTGCGCGTGCGCTTTATATATTTGAGGGCAACAAAGACACGTTGTACCGCATTCATGGCACGCCGGAATACTGGACAATCGGCAAGTCGGTTTCCAGCGGCTGCGTGCGCATGATCAATCAGGATGTGATTGATTTGTACAAGCGCGTGCGCTCGAACGCAGAGATCATCGTGGTATAAATATGCCGGTGTCAAAACTTGGACTTATAATTTGTTGGTCCACAATACTGGTTTTGGGAGGCGGAACATTTATGTTTGCCTCCCAAAGCGGCCTTTTCAGCCCAGAAGATACCGCCACAGTTCAGCTTGGCGGCGCAGTCTATACTGCCAATTGTGCGTCCTGCCATGGTGACAATCTTGAAGGCCAACCGAATTGGCGCAGTCCGGGCGCAGACGGTCTCCTGCCCGCGCCACCACATGATGAAACAGGGCACACATGGCATCACACTGATGATGTGCTTTTCGGAATTACCAAATACGGACTCGCTGAATTTGCGGGGCTTGAAGGCTACGAAAGCGCTATGCCTGTCTACAAGGACGTTCTGAGCGACGCCGAGATAAAAGCTGTTTTATCCTTCATCAAATCACGCTGGCCAGACGATATACAGGCGCGACATGACGCAATGAATGAGCAAGCAGCACAAAGCAAATCCCGTCAATAGCAAGGTTACGGGAATTTGGGCTCAGGCCCCAGGCTGCTATCTATCCACTTCTCCACGTGGGTCGAGCAACGCCGTCAGGATATTTTCCTGAGTGATTTGCCCAACAATCGCACCGTCTTTCTCCACTCCGACAGCATCGCCGCCTGTTTTCAGCAGCTCCATAACGTTCTGGATCATTTCCTGACCGGTTACCGTCACCGTCGGTTCATCGCCTGTAACAGGGTGCATAATATGTTCTGCACACAGCACGTTGAGCGGGTTCATATGGGCGACAAAATCGGCCACATAATCATTAGCCGGTGCTGAAAAAATCTCCTGCGGCGTGCCGCACTGGATAATCCGCCCACCTTCCATAATGGCAATGCGATCGCCAATCTTGAAAGCTTCATCCAAATCATGGCTGACAAAGATAATCGTGCGCTTCAGACTGCTTTGCAGATCCAGCAATTCATCCTGCAAGCGTGTGCGGATCAAAGGGTCAAGCGCTGAGAAGGGCTCGTCCATCAACAAGATTGGCGCTTCTGTAACAAATGCCCGGGCAAGACCCACGCGCTGCTGCATGCCTCCAGACAGTTCCCCAACCTTGCGCTCGGCCCAATCAGAAAGGCCAACTAACGCCAATTGGGTGTCGACACGGCTGTTGCGTTCCGCAACTTCAAGGCCGCCGAGTTCCAGGCCCAGGCCAACATTTTCCCGTACACTGCGCCAGGGCAACAGGCCAAATTGCTGGAACACCATGGCAATATGGGACAGGCGCATCCGTCTCAGTGTCTTCTTGTCGGCAGAGGTGATGTCGACCATCTGATCACCATCATTGACGCGAACAGATCCACGCACCACCGGATTGAGGCCATTAACGGCGCGCAGCAAGGTTGATTTTCCGGAACCCGGGAGCCCCATCAAAACAAGAATTTCGCCGGCTATCACGTCCAGAGAGCAATCATGTACGCCCAGGACTTGCTGGCTCAACTCCTGCACTTCAGCTCGGGTCTTTCCTTCATCCATGGCCGGCAGAGCGCTTTTCGGGTTTGACCCGAACACAATGGAAACCGCATCGAATTCAACAGCATTGTTCATTTGCGGCGCTCCACGCGCAGCATGCGATCCAGCATGATTGCGACAATGACAATGACAAATCCACTTTCAAAGCCGAGCGCAGCATTCACTTGGTTAAGCGCCCGAACCACCGGAACACCCAAACCATCTGCGCCCACAAGCGCAGCAATAACGACCATCGATAGCGACAGCATGATCGTTTGGTTGAGCCCCGCCATGATTTGCGGCACCGCATAGGGGAATTCTACTTTCACCAATTTCTGCCAACCAGTTGCGCCAAAGGCATCAGCGGCTTCCAGCAAGGGCTGCGGGGTTGAAGAAACACCCAAATGGGTCAGGCGAATGGGCGCGGGCAACACA
>CAZOCA010000246.1:0-5668 GCA_964578105.1 uncultured Pararhizobium sp. | reverse complement strand
GGATTATTGCACTGTTGCGTGGCGCGGGAGTTGAAGTCTTTGAAGCGTCGCTGACATACGATGATTTTCGCACTGCGGATGAAGTGTTCTCAACCGGCAATTATTCCAAGGTGATGCCTGTCACTCAATTTGAAGATCGCATTTTTGAGCCCGGCCCCATTTCAGCTTTGGCACGGGAATTATATTGGCAATTTGCGCATAGCTAAAACCGCGGCGATGGGTGAATTGATTTTTTGAAAGAAAAAGCCGGGCGTTGCCCGGCTTCTTCAATTGATCAATCAAATGGTGAATTACACCGTTTGCGGCGGCCCTTATAAGGCTGGAACGTATCGGTATAGATATCATAGGAACGATACCGATTATCGCACCATCTCACATGCGCCGACCCTCTTCTGCTCCGGTTATAACGTGGAGCTGTATGCCGAGGATAGACCTCTATGCCGCGTCGGTTGTGATTGTGATAGCCACGATTGGAATGGCGATGACAGTAGCTGCGGCCGTGGCAATGTGACCGACGGCCATATTTGCCACCGCCCACAATCACGCCGCCAAAAATGCCACCACTTCCAAAGCCGAAAGTGATCCCACCATTATGATTGTGACGGTGTTTTGAACGATGTGCGTCTGCAGCTGTTGAATATGCAGCAATCATGAAAACTGCTACCAACAAGCTGCTAAAGGTTGAAAACAAATAGTTTTTGCGTTTCATCCAGAATTCTCCCGAAAATAAATCCGGCACCCAGAGCAACAATAGCACTATTCGTGCATTTTCGTAAGATGCATTATTGGTGTGGGTGCACAGAATGCCTGTATTACGTGCGTGCGCTGAAGCCAGAGCTCGTTACTGAGTTTGCGTTTTAGGATGTTCCGGCACTGATTTCAGATAAGCTGCAATGGCGTCCCTGTCTTCCGTGGTCAGCTTTGCTGTATTTTCAACAACCGCTGCCATTGAACCACCTAGACTGTCAAAGTCAGGCGTAAAGCCACTTTCAAGTGCGTAAGCGATATCTCCTGCAGACCAACCGCCAAGACCATCGGAATGCGGTGTGATATTTGGGATAAATCCTTCGCCATCCGGGTTAGGCGCACCCGCAAATGCCAGGTTTCTGTCAATGGCACCAAGTGGATTACGTGGTGTGTGACATTCGCCGCAATGGCCAAGTGCATTGACCAGATAGGCACCCCGATTCACTTGCTCGCTTTGCGAGGGATCGTCCTCAAAAGCGCTGAAATCGGCGAAGAGAACTTTCCACAGGCCCAAACCACGACGTACATTGAAGGGAAAGCCAACTTCATTTGCAGGCGCTGCATCGGAGACCTGAGGCAGCGTGTCCATATAGGCTTTCAAGTCGAGCACATCGGTGAGCTTGGCCTTGCTATAGGACGTATATGGGAATGCCGGGTAATAATGCGCACCATCGGGGCTGACGCCTCTGGTGACTGCATTTACAAAAGCAAGAGGGCTCCAGGAGCCAATTCCGGCATTGGGATCTGGAGAAATATTGGGCGCGATAAACGTCCCGAATTCTGTTTCAAACCGCAGGCCGCCGGCCAAAATCAGCTTGTCATCGCCTTTGGCACCCGGTGCTGCGTGGCAGGAAGAACAGCCACCTGCAGCAAAAATATATTCACCGCGTTCTGCATCTGCAGTGTGTGCAGGAAGTTCATCGGCAGCAAGCTGCTGCGGCATCGTTAAATACCAGAAGACACCCAGACCCAAAACGCCCAGAACGATTGCAATTTTTATCAATTGCCGCAGCATAATTCTACTTTCAGAAAGCTAGGGTCTGAACCCGGTTGGGAGGTTGAGTACAGATCCCAGAATTTAGACGCTAAATATCAATTGCGATAGGTTTCATGGCAGGCAGCACAATTCGCTGCAACCATGCCGAACTGGGCTTTAAAAGCATCCAGGTCAGTTGCAGGAGTTGCGAGCGCAGCAGACGTATCTGCCTCAAACTTCGCGATCGCTGCAGCGAAACCATCAGGATCGCTCCAGATTGTGTCTTTGGCTTTGGTGTCACCGGTAGAACCTTCCGGGAATTTTGAACCATAGCCGAGCGCAACTGCATTCATTGTGCGCAAAGCCAACATGGCAACACGTGGATCGAATTCAGCCTGGCCCTTGACCATTGCGGCAGATGCACCTGTTGCTGCGCCGACAGATTTCATCATGGCCTTGCGTTCTGCAATCGGGTCACCCGCTGCATAAGCAAGTGTGCTGGCGCCGGCCAGACCCATGACAATGGTCAATTTCAATAGATTCTTCATACACGACTCCTGTTGAGGTTGAGCAATATTCCGGTAAGTAAAACATAACAGCGCAATACTGTCACCGGTACAACAAGCATCATCGTTCACGGATGCGTGAACGAAAAAAGGCCCGGCAAAAGCCGGGCCTTTCTTAGACATTTTGTATGTAAATATCAGCTGGCTTTTTCGTACAGCTCTGTCACATATTCCCAATTCACCAGATTATCGACAAATGCTTCCAGATATTTCGGGCGAAGATTGCGGTAATCAATGTAGTAGGAATGCTCCCATACGTCGCAGCCCAGCAATGGTGTCGCGCCGTGAACCAGCGGGTTTTCACCGTTTGGCGTTTTCATGATTTCCAGCTTGCCGTTTTTCAGCGCCAGCCAGCACCAGCCCGAACCGAACTGGGTTTTACCAGCGGTCATGAAGGCATCACGGAATTCGGCTACAGAGCCCAGATCTTCGATGATCTTTGCTTCCAGATTACCAGGAATTGAACCGCCGCCATTGGGTTTCATCCATTTCCAGAAATGGATGTGATTGAAATGCTGGCCAGCCTGATTAAACAGGCCCGGATTGTCGGAGTGGCTCTTTTTGACCACATCTTCCAGAGACATATTGGCGTAGTCTGTGCCTTCGATCATGCCATTGCCGGCAGTCACATAAGCATTGTGATGCTTGTCATGGTGGAATTCGAGTGTCTCGGCAGACATGTAAGGTGCCAATGCGTCATAGGCATAGGGAAGGTCGGGAAGTTCAAAAGCCATCGGGTGTCTCCGGTTGTTAATGCGGCAATTCCGCCAGCTTTGTGGATAAATCCAAAATTCAAATCTGGCGTATTGACTGCAACATAGGCAGGTGTTCTGCACTCGGCAATGGTTTGGCCGCGTTCAAGGTGAGATTTTTGTGTCGGACCGCATTTTCATGGCCCTGGGTGCAAAACCAGCTTTGCCATCCCATTTGGGCAGTGATACACAGCTTCCAAATTCAAAGACCATCGGGCTTTGCCCAGGAGTTTCTTTAACATGTCCGCAGCGGAAAAACCGCCATTGATGCTTTACCTTGCAGCGCCGCGCGGTTTTTGTGCTGGCGTTGACCGGGCCATCAAGATTGTCGAACTGGCGCTGAAAGCCTACGGACCACCTGTTTATGTCCGTCACGAAATCGTTCATAACAAATATGTGGTTGATGGTTTGCGCCGTCAGGGCGCTGTTTTTGTGGATGAGCTGGATGAGATTCCGGAGACAGATCAACCGGTGATTTTTTCAGCCCATGGTGTGCCAAAATCTGTTCCGGAAAGCGCCGCTGCACGGAACATGCTCTATATTGATGCGACTTGTCCGCTGGTTTCCAAAGTTCATAAAGAAGCTCAAATTCACCGCAAGCGCGCGCGTGAAATTCTGCTCATTGGCCATAAGGGTCACCCGGAAGTTATTGGTACAATGGGGCAATTGCCCGAAGGGGCCGTAACGCTGATTGAAACTGTGGCCGACGCTGAATCCATTCAGCCCAAAGAGCCGGATAATCTGGCGTGGATCACGCAGACAACTCTGTCGGTTGATGACACCCGCGAGATTGTAAAAATTCTGCAGCGGCGCTTCCCAAATGTGGTCGGGCCACACAAGGAAGACATTTGCTATGCCACCACAAACCGCCAGGAAGCGGTGAAGGCCATTGCGCCGAAAAGTGACGCGGTGTTTGTGGTGGGAGCTCCCAACTCGTCCAATTCCCAGCGCTTGCGAGAAGTGGCAGAACGCAGCGGCGCCCGGTCTGCCCACCTTGTGCAGCGGGCAAGTGACATTGACTGGCAGCAAATCGAAGGTGTGCGCACAGTGGGTTTAACGGCTGGTGCATCAGCTCCCGAAGTGCTGGTTGATGAAGTGATTGATGCCTTCCGCGCTCGCTTTGACGTTACGGTGCAGTTGGAGCGTACAGTGGATGAAGATGTCGTCTTTACTCTGCCAAGGGCTCTGCGCGAGAAGGTAAACCAACTGGACGCTGCGGGTTAGCACTATGGCGGTTTACACAGATGTCAGCGATGAGGCGCTGCAGCAATTCCTGATGCTTTACGACATTGGCGCGCTGACATCGTGCAAAGGCATTGCTGAAGGGGTGGAAAACTCCAACTTTCTTTTGGGCACCGATCAGGGGCAGTTCATTCTCACCCTGTATGAAAAGCGTGTGGATGTTGAGGATCTGCCATTTTTCTTGGGGCTGATGGACCATCTTGCTGCCAAGGGTCTCGATTGCCCGGTGCCAATCCATGACAAATCCGGCGACACGCTCAATACGCTTGAGGGGCGTCCGGCCGCAATCATCTCTTTCCTTGATGGCATGTGGGTTAAACGCCCGACTGTTGATCATTGCACCATGGTGGGGCAGGCGCTTGCCGAGCTTCACAAGGACGGTCAGGATTTTGAGATTGCCCGAGCGAACAGCCTGAATCAGGCAAGCTGGCGACCCTTGTTTGAACAATCCCGTGACCGCGCCAATGAAGTGCTGCGCGGGCTGGCCCAGACCATTGATGCCGAATTGGAATATCTCGATCTGAATTGGCCCCGTGACCTGCCGGGCGGCGTAATTCATGCTGATATGTTCCCCGACAATGTGTTCTTCTTGAATGACAAGTTCTCGGGGATGATCGATTTCTATTTCGCCTGCAACGAGATGCTGGCTTACGATCTGGCAATCTGCCTCAACGCCTGGTGTTTTGAGCGTGACAACGCGTTTAATGTGACAAAAGCACGCGCATTAATTGAGGGCTATCGCTCTGTTCGTGCTCTGACGCAGGAAGAGTTGCAAGCACTGCCAATTCTGGCGCGTGGCGCATCTATGCGATTCTTGCTGACACGCCTTCACGATTGGCTGCGCGTACCGCCAGGCGCCCTTGTGGTGCCGAAAAACCCCTTGGAATATCTTAAGAAACTGCGCTTCCACATGGATGTAGACAGTGTTTCTGCCTACGGAGTTGACCCATGATCGAGAAGAAAGTTGTAATCTATACGGACGGAGCCTGTTCAGGTAATCCGGGGCCAGGTGGCTGGGGGGCAATCCTCACCTATGGCGATACAAGCAAAGAACTGTATGGCGGAGAGCCGGACACGACCAATAACCGCATGGAGCTGACGGCCGCGATTGAAGCGCTGAATGCCTTGAAAAAACCAGCCCAGGCAGAGCTTTGGACCGACAGCCAATATGTCAAAGGCGGCATAACAAGTTGGATTCACGGCTGGAAGAAAAACGGTTGGAAAACATCTGCCAGAAAGCCCGTAAAAAACGTCGAGCTATGGCAAGCGTTGGATGAAGCCCTGAAGCGCCATGATGTCAGCTGGCACTGGGTCAAGGGCCATGCGGGCCACGACATGAACGAACGGGCCGATGAGTTGGCACGAACAGGCATGGCACCGTTTAA
>CAZOCA010000245.1:0-5679 GCA_964578105.1 uncultured Pararhizobium sp. | reverse complement strand
GCCGGAGCATTGATCCCCATGATGACCCTTGGCGTACCTGGCGACACAATGACTGCGGTGCTGATGGGCGCGCTGCTGCTGCACGGCATGCGACCTGGCCCGCTTCTGTTTGCAGAACACCCGGAATTTGTCGGAACCGTTTATGGGTCCCTGTTTTTTGCCATTGGCCTGACGTTGATTTTCGGCTTTGTCGCGATTGCACTGATTGTCCAGCTTATGAAAATGCCAAGGCATATTCTCATGCTGGTGATAGCCGTGCTGTGCGTCTGCGGTTCATTTGCCGTGCGCAACACCATGAGCGATGTCTATGTGATGATGTTCTTTGGCGCGGTAGGCTATTGCCTGCACATGCTGAAATTACCCGCTGCCCCCATTGCCTTTGGCCTGATACTTGGCCCATTACTTGAAGAAAATATCCGCCGCAGTCTGATCATCAGCCGCGGTTCATGGTCGGTCTTCCTGGAGCGACCCATTTCTCTCATTTTGGTGCTGTTGTCAGCAGCAGCCCTGCTCTATCCTGTGTTTGACTGGTGGCGCAGACGCGCCAAACAATGAAGTGCATTATCCAATGGAAACAATTTCACTTTCTGCAAAAATCGCTCAACAGCTTGAATCTGAGGTTCTGTCAGGCCATCGCGCCTTGGGAGAACGTCTTGACGAGCGTGAGCTTGCCGAACAGTTCAACGCCTCACGCACACCCGTGCGCGAAGCATTGCAGCGTCTGGCCGCCTCAGGCCTTGTCCAGATCAATGGTCGACATGGCACCCACATTGCCAAATTGACGCTGACGCAGTTGCTGGATGGCTTCCGCGTGATCAGCGAACTGGAAGCCATTGCCGCAGAACAGGCGGCAGGCCGAATTACAGAAAAACAGATAGCAACCCTGTGGGACTATCAGACAAGCTGTGAAGCTGCTTATACCGACCACGATGTCGACGCCTTCTGCAAGGCCAATGATCTGTTACACGCAGCCATTCTCGAAGCATCCGGGAACAGCATGTTGCAAGAGCAAATGCGCGTTGGCCGCGTCCTGTCACCCTATCGACGCCACATCACTCATCAACCGGGCCGAATGGCAACCTCCATTGAGGAACACAACGCCTTCCTCACAGCAATTGGCGCAGGCGATGGCACAATTGCAGCCCAACACATGCGCAGCCACGTGAACGCGCTGGCAAATGGCCTGTCAGATTTCCTGTATTTTCTCGATCAGACTGGACGTAGTCAGATCCTGGCTTAGCGATCTGACATCATTCGCTTGAAGGGAGCACGTCATCAGGAGCCGGTGGCCAGATCGTCAGCGGCGATCTGATAATGGGTCTGGAAAATCTCGCCGGCACGCAGTGGAATACTGGTTGGGACGCCTTGTTGCGCAATCGGGTTATCGCCTGTGGCAATGGCTGCCCCAAGGTCAAAGGCTGAACAGACCGGTTCAAGACCCAGCGCAGTATGGCGACCCAACCATGGGGCCTGTTGCCGGCCACGATTGCTGTACCACATAAGAAGGCTGGGGAAGTGCTCGGCGTTCCAACTCAGCGTGGCGCGATAGCCACCCGCGTGATTGTCCAGGGATACGCGCCCTTCATCAACACCGACGAGCTGAAGCAAGTCCTCTCCAGGCTCTGCAAAGGGGGCACGGCTTGCATCCATTGCGTCTCCCTTATGATCTGGCGCATCCGTCAGGTGTGTGAAGACCGCATCGGGCATGAAGATATCTCCTCCCGGCTCCAACGATCCGGGATAGCTGCGGATCTGCTTGGCATGCGGGGGCATGATGCTTGCTGAGCCTGCCATAGAGGGCAAAGCGAATGTCGGGTGCAAACCAAGTGGCAACTGACAATTTACGCGCGGTGTTATGCGCAAGACGAGATTTACAGCAGCTGCGTCGGGATCGGGTATGACATCACGCTCAACACGGGCGATGGGATGATCGTCTGGATAATCGAGGGAAAGGCAAAGCCGATCATCTCCCGCAGATTCCCAATTCCATTTGCAATTGGAACTCTCGCCATGTGGCGGAGGATTGGGTGGTAACAGCAAGCGCCGCCCCATGGATGCTGCCCATTCGGGTGCCAAATTCTCTGGCTCATCTGCACCAAAAGGAACGCACGGCCATTCGCCGCGCAGACGGTGCAAAATAGGCGGTAAAGCTGCCAGTTCAACATCACTGATGGTGCCATCTTCAGCCCAGAGAGCGATATGCAGCGGTTCAACGTTTCGGCCACTTGGCAGCTCAAACCGAACCGGTGCAAGCATGGCACCCAAACGCTGAACCGTTAGCGATCCATGGGCCCAATGCAGTGTACGCGCGTCATCCATGACGCGTCAGAACTTGCCAAATTCGAGATAAGCATCAACTGGATCGGTGCCTGACAGAATGGCTGCGCGCACCTTGTCTTCAGCGCTGATCACCTCTTCAACTTCGGTAATCACCGCCTCCGCGATACCTTGCGGGATGATCACGACACCATCGAAATCGGCAATCACAAAATCACCGCGTTCAATCAGCACATCACCGATGGTGATCGGTTGATCAATCCCATCGGGCACCCATTTGGCGACGATGTCGCGTGGGGTCCGAAACCGGCAAAACACCGGAAAGCCAATCGAGCGAATGAAGCTGTTATCACGTGATCCGCCATCAACAATATAGCCCAGAACACCGCGCACTTTCAGCGTTTCGGCAGACAATTCACCCATCAGCGCCAAGCGCTCCGAGTTTGGTTGGCACAGCACAACATGGCCAGCCGGAGCACTGGACAGAAACTGGACCCATGGCAGTAGATAATCGACCTTTTCATCGTGCCGATTGGCATCAAATGCGACACCCTTGAGCGTAGAAATCGGGCCAGCAACACGGGTCTCATTATCAAGTCCGACAATGGAATGGGGCAGTACGCAATTTTCCAGTCCGCGCGCGCGCATGACATCATAGACAGCGCCGCTATAGCAGGCATTCAGACGCTCGGTCAGCTTGGCAATATCCATAATTCTTATTCCTTAAAGCTTGAAACGGTTTTCTGGCAGGCCGTGCGTCTGCGTCTCTATTGCAAACAAGCTGCCGGCCAGTCGATCACTCTCGGCCTTGGCAACGCTGGCCGTGGTGACATAGAGCAAGGATAGGTCAGGGCCGCCAAAGCAGCAGGTCGTAATGTTTTTCACAGGCATCTCGATCACACGGTCAACTGTGCCATCCGGAGCAATTCGGACGATGCACGATCCACCAAAGCGACAGTTCCACAGGTAACCATCCACATCGATCGTCGAACCATCGGGCAGACCACGCTCAATGCCCGCGCAATGCGGTGTTCCTGCACCAATTGTGCTTGTTGTCCTGTCAAAGGGATAAGCCCGTATTTCATTCTTCAGCGTATCGCCAAAATAAAAGATGGAATGATCAGGCGACCAGCAAAGCGTGTTGGCAATCCCGATCCCGGCCTCAACCTCTTCCAACTCGCCGCCGGCTTGATAGCGAAACAGCTTGCCCAATCCATCTTTAACCTCAAGGTTCTCACCACTTGGTCCGACATTGTTCCCCATGGAGCCAATCCAGAACACACCGTTTGGATCTGTACGACCATCATTAAAACGCACCCCCGGTGCGCCGGGCAATTGCACATCCAGATCTTCACGGGCATCCGCTTCGACATCAAACAGGATCAACTTTGAGCCCAGCGCGACAAGCAGAACGCCCTCACCTGTGGTCAGCGACAGGGCAACAACAGGCTCATCAAACAGATGGCTGGTGACAGCGCGGCTGGCAACATCCATACGGTGTATGAGAAACCGATTGATATCCACCCAGTAAACGCGGTTCTCATCAGCAGACCAAGTGGCCGCCTCCCCGCATACATCCCCGATTGGAGCAACACATTGAATTTTGCCTATCATTCGCGCCTCCTATTTGATTTCAAACGCTAGTGTTTCACAGTCGACCGGTCGAGAGCATGGTTCAGCAGAACAGCACCTATGATCAATCCGCCACGCACCACCAACTGCCAATATTCACTGACATTCAACAGCGTCATGCCGTTGACGATAATGCCAAGGAACAAAACACCGATCAGCGTGCCACGCACTGTACCCTTGCCGCCGAACAGACTGGTACCCCCGATAATGACAGCGGAAATGACATCCAGCTCCCATCCACGCGCCGCGCTGGCACTGCCCGACAGGATTTGTGATGCAATCAGAACACCTGCGATGGCTGTGAGCACACCAGTGATACCGAGCGCCAAAGTTTTGGTTTTCCAAACATCAATGCCAGACAGGCGCGCAGCTTCAAGGTTGCCACCCACAGCGTAGAGTGCACGGCCAAAGCTTGTGTAATTCATGAGGAAATACACAAAGCCGAAAACCGCAGCAAAAATGTAGACAGGGAATGGAATCCCGAAAAGAATACCAGCGCCCAGAAAATTGAACTGGAATGGGAAGCTGGTGATCGGGAACCCATCTGTGATGAGGTTGGCGGCGCCAGATAATACGGTCAGCAGGCCCAGTGTCGTGATGAAGGTCGGCATATTAAAGTGCTGGCGCACCTTGCCGGTCAGAACACCGACAAGGAACAGGATCACCATTGCTATGATTGCGCCAATGGTGATGGCTGGCCACGGACCCAGCATATCGGTCAATGCACGCGCAACCCAAGCTGTGACGCAGCCAGAAAAAGCCACCCCTCAACCGACGGACACGTCAATCTCACCGGATACGATCACCATCGTCATGCCAAAAGCAATGATCCCCTGCATGGTAATGTTGCGCAACACGTTCATCTGATTGTCGAGCGTCGCAAAGCCTGGCGCTGCAAACATCAAATAGGTGTACATGCAGACCAGAATGATCTCCATCGGGTAGCGGCGGAACAGCGAAAGCGCCATCAAAGGCCCTCCATGCAAGCGGTGTAAAGTTCAGTCAATGTGGTCTTGGAAGGGTCAATCTCACCCAGAAGGCGCCCCTCTTTCATGACCAATATGCGGTCGCAGACTTCCAGCATCTCTTCCAATTCGGTGGAGACAAAGATGGACGAAAGGCCAGTGGCTGCCTGCTCCCAAATGATCTGGAAAATCTGTTGTTTTGCATGAACGTCGACACCGCGGCTGGGCTCGTCAAAAAACATGATCTTTGGATCGGTGTTGAGCCAGTTGCCGATGACAACCTTTTGCTGGTTGCCGCCTGACAGCGATGAAACAGGCAGCGCAGGACTATCGACCTTGATTTGCAATTGTTCGATTTGCTTGGCAACGCCTGGCGCCTCGACAGCCTTGGTTATGATGCCGCGCGGGGCTAGCTTGGACAGGCTGGCCATCGACAGATTGTTATGAATTGAATGCGCCTGCACCAACCCGCCTTCCTTGCGGTTTTCTGGTGTGTAACCCAGACCAAGATCAACCATGCTGCCCGGTGCGGGCGTGTCGACCACTTGTCCATCCATGATGATCTCTCCCGCATCATGCGGGTCGGCGCCAAAGATGGCGCGCAGCACTTCAGTTCGCCCTGCCCCAAGCATTCCCGCAAGGCCCAGAACCTCTCCGCGGCGCAAGTCAAACGAGATATCCTCGAAAGCTGGCGCACGCGTGAGGCCCTTCACTTGCAGGATCGGGTTCTCTGTTGAAATATCAGTATTACGTGCGGGCCGTGTGGCGCGGGCAACGTCACCAAACATCATATCAACCACGGTAT
>CAZOCA010000244.1:0-5682 GCA_964578105.1 uncultured Pararhizobium sp. | reverse complement strand
ATCCTCGGCCTACCAGCAGGCGATTGCCAAATTTGCGGCCACTCTTTGATGCACAACAAGTCTGGGAAGTCAGTCCAGCGCTAATCCCTACAAGCGCATTCGCAGCAGAAAACCATAAGGACTTAGCCGTGAAAACGGCTAAGTCCTTATCACAGGCTACAAAGCCCCAAAATCACCGATACAGCAATGACTTGCCATTACTGAAGATGTGCAGCTTTGATGGGTCGGCGGTCATGCGCAGCAGGTTGCCACGTACATTGCGGTGAATGCCAGGGAGTTTTGCTATGACCGGATCATGCGAGGGATCGGTCTTTGCAAAATAGACTTGTGTCACTTCGCCAAGCGCTTCGCTGATTTCCACCTTGGCTTCAAAGGCATAATTCTCACCATCGGTGAGTGCCATGTCTTCCGGCCTGATACCGACATTGACTTTCAGCCCTATGTCAGTGGCCTGGGTCGGAATATCCGCCATGATGGTGCCTTTGCCTTCCGACAGTTTGACACCCGTCTTTTCGCCAGTCGAAACAACTTCGCCAGCAAAAAGATTCATGGCCGGAGACCCGATAAACTGGGCCACGAATTCATTTTCAGGGCGTTCATAAAGATCAAGCGGGCTGCCCACTTGTGCAATGCCCTTATTGGCCAGAACCACGATGCGGGTGGCGAGAGTCATCGCCTCCACCTGATCGTGGGTCACGTAGACCATGGTGGAATTGGGCATGGATTCCTTTAGCTGGGCAATCTCGATGCGTGTGGCCACCCGCAGTGCAGCATCCAGATTGGAGAGCGGCTCATCAAACAAATAGACCTTTGGATCGCGCACGATTGAGCGGCCAATGGCAACACGCTGGCGCTGACCGCCAGACAGGGCTTTGGGCAGCCGGTCCAGATATTCTGTCAATTGCAGCGTATCAGCAGCCTTATCCACCGCAGCCTTGATTTCTTCGGGAGATTTCTTGGCCAGTTTCAGGGCAAAGGACATGTTGTCGCGAACCGTCATATGCGGATACAGCGCATAAGACTGGAACACCATGGCAATGCCGCGCTGGGCGGGCGGCACGTCATTCATCAACTCACCGTCAATGTAGAATTCGCCACCACTGATTTTCTCCAACCCGGCGATCATCCGCAGCAGGGTGGATTTGCCGCAACCCGATGGGCCGACAAAAACAATCAATTCGCCGGTCTTGATATCAAGATCGATGTGTTTCAGGACTTCAACAGTCCCACCATATGTCTTTGCAACGTCTATCAGTTTCAGGTCGGCCATATGTTCTCTCCCCGTTTATGCTTTTGTCTTGAGTGCCAGACATGGTTGCCACGGCCCCAAATGTAATTTCCCATCTACCGATACATTGGCGCTGCCAAGCTCGGCGCCGGTCTGAAGCCATTTGCCAGATGGCATGTCCAGCGCTGATGGCGAGTCACTCAGGTTGAATGCACAGAACATCTGCTCGCCGCCAAAACTGCGAACGAAATAGACAATATCGCCTTCGCAGTGGACGCCATTATCTGCTCCCTTGGTCAGAGAAAGATGCGCCTGACGAAAGGCGATGGCCTTGCGGTAGTGATGCAGCAATGATGTTGGATCTTCTTCTTGCCGCTCCACACAAAGTGCCAGATGTGCGGAAGCAACAGGCAGCCAGGTTTTGCCTTCCGAGGCGCCTGCATTCAGATTGGATTTGTCCCAGGTCATCGGTGTCCTGCAACCGTCCCGCCCTTTATATTCGGGCCAGAACTCAATGCCATACGGATCCTGCAAATCTTCAAAGGCTACATCAGCTTCCGGAAAGCCCAATTCCTCGCCCTGATAAAGACAAACCGACCCGCGCAGACACATCATCATGGTTGCGTAAAGACGCAGTGCTGCCGGCGGCAAATCCCAGCGCGAGCTGTGACGCTTCACGTCGTGATTGGAAAATGCCCAGCAGGCCCAGCCATCTTTTGCCACGTCATCGAGCTTGGCAAACACCTCGGCTATGCGAGCAGCTGTCAGTCTCTCCTGGGCCAGAAACTCAAAGGCGTAGCACATGTGAACATGATCATCGCCGCTGGTATACTGACCCAGTATATCGAGCCCCAATTGCGCGTCACCCACTTCACCCAGCGATGTCGTGGACGGGTATTCATCCAGAACGGCGCGGAAGCGTTCCAGAAATGCCAGATTTTCCGGCTGGTTCTTGGAATAGATATGTTCCTGATGATTATAGGGATTTACTGATGGCGCAATGTTGGAATTGCGTTGTTCCGGCGGCAAAGGCGGGTTCGAGCGCAATTCCTTGTCGGCGAAGTAGAAATTGATCGTGTCCAGACGAAAGCCGTCCACCTTACGCTCCAGCCAGAAGCGGGTCACATCCAGAAGTGCATCCTGGACATCGGCATTGTGGAAGTTCAAGTCCGGCTGAGATATCAGAAAATTATGCAAATAATATTGCTCGCGGCGCGCATCCCAATGCCAGGCCGACCCGCCAAAAATCGACAACCAATTGTTTGGCGGCGTGCCATCCGGCTGCGGTTCAGCCCACACAAACCAGTCGGCTTTGGGGTTGGTCCGATCCGCACGGCTTTCCACGAACCATGGATGCTGATCCGACGCATGGCTGAGAACCAGATCGATCATGACCCGAACGCCCAGCCTGTGCGCTTCATCAACCACGGCATCAAAATCTGCCAGTGATCCAAACAGCGGATCAACATCGCAGTAGTCACTGACGTCGTAGCCAAAATCCTTCATGGGCGAGGTGAAAAATGGAGATATCCAGATGGCATCCACACCCAACGAGGCGATGTAAGGCAGACGCTGCAAGATGCCCAGTAGATCGCCGATGCCATCGCCATTGCTGTCCTGGAAGCTGCGCGGATAGATCTGATAGACCACCGCGCCGCGCCACCAGTCCTTATCAACAGCTGGGAGCTGATTGGGCACCAAATTGACCAATGCGTTCATAATTGTGAGCCCTACTTTACCGACCCGGCCAACAGGCCGCGAACGAGATATTTCTGCATGGCAAAGAACACCAACAAAGGCACCGCAATTGAGACGAAGGCGGATGTCGCCAGAATTTCCCAGTTACCGCCTCGTGTACCGAGCAATTCAACAATCTGCTTGGTCATCACGGTCGTTTCGCCGGTTGAGTCAATCAGGAACACCAAAGCCACCAACAAATCATTCCATGTCCAAAGGAACTGGAAGATGGCAAAGGAGGCCAAAGCCGGGAAGCTCAGTGGCAAGATGATTTTTACGAAAATCTGGAAATCCGTTGCACCGTCAACCTTGGCATTTTCAATGATGTCCCGGGGCAGCCCCACCATGTAATTTCGTAACAGATAAATCGCCAACGGGAGCCCGAAGCCGGTATGGGCCATCCAGGCACCCAGATACCCCTTTCCAATACCAATTTCATTGTGAAATTTGAGAAGCGGTATCAGCGCCAGTTGCAAGGGCACGACCAGCAAACCAACCACGACGGCAATCAGCAGAGCGCGACCTGGAAAATCCATCCATGCCAGAGCATAGGCGGCAAAGGCGGCGACCAGTATGGGTATAATGGTAGCCGGAATTGTCACCGTCAGCGTGTTGAAAAACGCCTTTGCCATACCCTCCCTGTTTGACGGATCAAACAGGACGTTCTGATAGTTTCTCAGGGTGAATTCAGGCGGTGTTGTCGCCGTCACAAAAATTCGACTGCCCCGGCTGCCAGTCAGCTCTTCTGCGCTTTCCTGACGATAGTCGCCATTGGTCTGCACGGTTACTGTCGAGCCGTTTCTCAGCTCCGCCGTATCCCCTGCATTGTATGTGCTGATGTCGCGGGACGAGATGCCAAACACCGAAATTTCGGCCGCGCCCGGTTCACCGAATAGATTCCCTTCGATAACAAAGACATCTCCATCCTGCACCTGCGTATCAGGATCTCCTGTTCGCAGCGTCAGGTTCTGTTCAGAGGGAAAGCCTGCTTTCCACCAGCCGCTTGTGGCAATCTGGTCAGACGTTCTGAAAGACGAAACCAGAAGCCCAAGTGTTGGAAAGAGCCACAAAGCAACCAGCAAAGCCACCGAGATGTGTACAGCCCAGGTGAGACTGGATTTTGTTCCTGCAATATTATCCATGGTCGTCTCCCTCAGCGCATTTCTTTGCGGGCGTTGTAGACATTCCAAACGAGGATCGGTGTCACCAGAAGCATGATCACCATGGCGCTGGCAGAGCCGACGCCCCAATCATTGGCGCGGAACAATTTGTCATACATGTAGTTGGCCAGAACCTGCGTCTCCCACTGACCGTTGGTCATGGCGAACACGATGTCGAAGACCTTCAAAACCACGATGGTAATGGTCGTCCAGACCACAACAATGGTTCCCATGATCTGGGGCGCCTTGATCTTGAAGAAGACCTGGAACGGATTGGCACCATCCAGAATGGCAGCCTCAATGGTTTCTTCAGGGATGCCGCGCAATGCGGCTGAGAGGATAACCATGGCAAATCCGGTTTGAATCCAGATCAGGACTGCCATCAGGAAAAAATTGTTCCAGAACGGCATGGTCAGCCAGGTATTGGGTTCCGCGCCACCAAACCAGAGATACAGCGCGTTCAGAACGCCGATCTGCTCCTGATCCACTGGGCGGGTATCGTAGACCAGTTTCCAGATCACGGCAGCACCAACGAAGGAGATGGCCATGGGCATGAAGATCAGGGACTTGGCAATGTTGCCCCAGGAAATGCGGTCGGTCAGTTGCGCCGCCAACAGGCCAAAGGCCGTCGACATCGCAGGCACGACCAGAAGCCAGAAGAAATTGTTCTGCAAGGCCTCCCAGAACTTCGGCTCGCTCATCATCTGCCCGTAATTATCGAGGCCGACAAACTGAGAGCCGCCGCCCGGCAGACGCTCGGACAAGGACATCCGCAATGTCTCAACAACGGGATAGGCCAAATAGAGCCCTAGCGCCAAAAGAGCTGGAAACAGAAACAGCCACGGTCGAACCATATTGGCCCGATTGATGTTCCGTCCAATATTCGCCCCTTTGGCAGGGAACAGAACCTTGTCCAAAAACTGGTTGGAAAAATAATAATAGCCGACACAACCGCCAACGCCGATGATAATCGTCAGCAACCCCTGGAATGCAGGATGCATAGTCCCCTCCCCAATTGTCTTTTAAGTATGGGTGGGAACCCGGCAGCTTGGGCCGGGTTCCTCAATAGCCGTTACAGGCTGCTGATTACTTCAGCGAGTCCCAGGAGGCCTGGATTTCTGCGGCAACTTCTGCCGCAGGCTTGCCACCTGCATAGTCCACCATTCCGGTCCAGAACGAACCGGCGCCAACGCCGCCTGGCATCAGATCGGATCCGTCAAAGCGGAAGGTTGTCGCACCCAGGAGTACGTCTCCAAGTGCGCGTTGTGTATCGTCAGCATAAATTCCTGTGTCGACACCTTTATGTGGCGTCAGGAAACCGGACTGCGCCATCCACAATTCATGTGCGATCGGCGATTTCAGGAATTCGACCAGTGCCTGAGATCCGGGGCTGTCGCTTGTGATAGCCCAAAGTGTACCCGCACCCAGAACCGGATTTCCAAGATCCTTGCCAGCATAGGCTGGGAAGTAGAAGAAGTCCGCATCTTCACCAACACTTGTTCCTTCAGGGAAGAAGGCCGGGATGAAAGAAGCCTGACGATGCATGTAACACTGAGG